>DUUN01000853.1 GCA_012841535.1 Gallicola sp.
AACAATGACAGGCTTTATGGATATAGATGATTATATATTAAATATAACAGGAAATATAATAATATACTTGTTTTTAAATAAGAGAAGAATAAAAAACAAATTAAAGAAACTTTATATAATTCAGTAGGAGAGAAAATGAACTTAAAATCAATAAAAAATAGAATATATGCAGATTATTTTATGCCTAGTAGATTAGATGAGTATAATAATATGTTAGAAGAATTTATAAACAATGATTTTAAATTCATAACAATAGATGATTATTATAATAATAGATTTAATACTGAAGATAAAATAATAATTTTACGTCATGATATTGATAGTGATTTAAAAATTGCAAAAGAAATGTTTGAAATAGAGGATAAATACAATATAAAGTCTACATATTACTTTAGGTTAAAAACTATAGATATAGATTTTATGAAATATCTTAATAAAAAAGATATAGAAGTAGGTTATCATTTTGAAGAAATAGCTACATTTGCTAAAAAAAACAAATTAAAAACTAAGGAGGAGGTCTATTCTAATCTAGACAATATAGTCAAGGAGTTTGAAAGAAATCTTTCATACTTTAAAGATTTAGGAATAGAAGTAAGAACAATTTCCTCCCATGGTGATTGGAAAAATAGGGAATTAAATATTAGAAATTTAGAACTAGTAGATGATAATCTATTAAAAAAATTTAAGATTATTGAAGCTTATAGTATAGAGGACAATTTAGATTTTAGAATAATGGATAATCCATATCCAACTAAATGGGTAGGAGGTAATCCAAGAGAAATTTTAAAAAACGACTATAGAAGGAGTTTATTACTAGTACATCCAAGAAACTGGGATAGTTGTTTTCATGTTAGACTAAAAGAGGACTTAGGAAGATTATTAAAAAAATAATCTTTCATAAGTAGGCTTGGTTTTTATAGTGGTGCTAGAATAGGCATTAATTAAATAAATATTAGTTTTTTAGTATTCTGTAATATAATTATTAGTCTAGTTCAAGGTAAAACACATACTAATTATTAATACAGTAAGTAAGGATACGTTGGAAAAGTCTAGGAGTTAGTAATAAGTCCTAGGTTTTTTTATTTTTTGGCAATGAGGGAAGATTTTATTTAATTTATGAAACAATAATTTACAAGATTGCTACCGACCTATATAGTAGAATCTATATTAGGTATTATTTTATACTTGTAACTATATATATTATCTTTAGAAATAGAATTAAAAAACAAAAATATAAATGGTATAGAAGGGCTTTTAAATAAAATTCGAAAGTCCCTTTTACCTATATCTTCATTATTTTTGGAAATAATAGCTACAATTTTTAAGCATTTAATAATAATCCACTTTAATAGACAGGATTATTTAATGCTTAAAAGTGTAAAATATTTTGTAGATATTGTATAATCAGTAAGAAAGCTTTAAATATACGATTTAAGAGGATAAATATTGTGGATAAAATATATGAATTTCAAGCTATAATACAAAAAGTACCGGATATTGACGGTGCATATGTAGAATTTCCCTATAATGTAAAAGAAGAATTTGGAAAAGGAAGAGTAAAGGTTCATGCTACTTTTGATGGAGAACCATATGATGGTAGCCTTGTTAGAATGAAAACCGTTAATCATATTATAGGTATAAGAAAAGATATAAGAAAGAAAATTAATAAACAAGCTGGCGACACAATAAAGGTTACAATTAGGGAAAGAAAGTAGATCTATCTAATGCTAATAAGTAGTTGGGAAGAAAGACAAAGTAAATGGAAGTAATAAGAGTAAGAGATAAATACAAGGACTTATTTGATACAGATACTATAAATAAAAACCTAGGCTTTATTGTAGAAAATGAAGAGGAAATTTTCAAATACGTATTTCGTATTAATGAAACCCATGCACAACTAGAATTTACTAATGAAAAATATATTGAAGATGTTATTAGTGAATTTAAATTTTATAATGGATTTGTTGATAAAATATATAGTAAATCAGGAAAGATTTTGGCGGAATTTCCTAAAAAAGAGTTTATAAAAAAAGAAATTTTAGATTTATATCCTAGTCAATTATATTTAAATAAAAGAAAAATAAAGAATATTTCAAAAAGGATTAATAATGAAATAGTCTATATACCTGTAAAAAAAGTAAAGGGAAATTATTATATCCTAGATGGTCACAGTAGACTATTTGTTTTGTTAGAAAAAGGAATAAATAAGGTTTATATCTACGAGGAAGAATGTGAAAGCTGGATTTTTAAATATATTGACTTATGCCAAGAAAACAAAGTTTTTTCTATAAATGATTTAAAGTTATTAAATAACAAAGAGTATGAGGAAAAATGGATTAAGTTTAATTTATAAATATTGTAATAGGTGGTAATATGAATAAATTTTTAAAAACAATAGAAAATGAAATAGCACCAATTTTTTTTACCGCCTTTTTCTTTTTTCAGATTATATATGTTTTAAATAATCCGGTAGAGAATCTTTATACCTTAAATTTATCCTTAAATTCTTTAATAATGCAAGGGATATCAATATTTTTATTTATGTTATTTATAATAATTGCTATTAGAGTAAATGAAGTAAAAATCTCTTGGACTATATTTTACATAACCCTACTTGTTTATTTAACAATTTTTATGTTAAAGGTTAATATTCCAATAATAAGTTTAGGCTTGGTTTTTATTATTGGAGTAGTTTTATTTTTCATAAAAGGGGAAATTAACAAGACCTTTGTTAGACACTCAACTATAGTAGTGATAATATTGTCAATTATTAAAATTGTCTTTATGTTTTTTGTAACAGATAAGAGTAAATTTACTGATAATATTGTAAATGATTATTTTAATATAGATTTTTTAAATTATGAAAATTCTAACTATATTTTATTAGGAATAATAGCAGTATTAATTTTTTCCTTCTTATGTTTAACTTTAAGAAAAAAATTCTGGAAAAATGAAGATAGGATTTTTAAATACATATTGGTTTTTGTGATTTTAATAGGAGTAGCTCAGGTATTATATTTAACAACTATAATGGTAAGTAGAGTTTTAACCTTTAAAATACCTACATATGATATGGGTATTTTTACACAGATGTTTCATAATATGGACAAAGGGTTAGGTCCAGTAACAACTGTAGAAAGGGATGGTTTATTATCCCATTTTAAAGTTCATGTTTCACCAATTTATTACTTAATGTTACCAATATTTAAAATATGGCCTTCAGCAATTACATTACAAATATTACAAATTATTATAGTGGTTTCCGGAATAATACCACTATATAAAATAGCTAAGGAATTAAAAGTTAATAAAAGTTTGTCCCTTTTAATAATTGGTCTGTATTTAGTATTACCTTCTTTAAACGGAAGCAGTATGTATGATTTACATGAAAATTGTTTTTTAGCACCATTATTATTATGGCTATTTTACGCAGGATTAAAAAATAAGAAACTATTAATTATTTTATTTACAGTTTTAACCTTGGCTGTAAAAGAAGATGCAGGACTTTATATAGTTTTTATTGGCTTATATTTTTTATTTAGGGATAATGAGAAAAAAAGAGTAAAGGATAAAATTTTCAATTTAATAGTATTAATTATTATTCCTATAATAGTGTTTTTTATTTTAATAAATTATTTAAATAATTTTGGTGATGGAGCAATGCTTAATAGGTATGCAAATCTATCGGCCTATGAAAATATGGGGATTATGGGAATTATAATTAGTTTTTTACAGAATTTTAGCTACTATATTTCCTTAATATTTAAAACAAATAAGGTTTACTATTTACTAGTAGTGTTAGGCTCAATGGCTTTTCTACCAGTATTACAAGGTAGATGGTATAATTATTTTTTACTTTGTCCCTTAATAATTGTAAATTTATTATCGGACTATCATTACCAACATTCTTTGGTTTTCCAATATAACTATGGAACTTCTGTATTGTTAATAATAATGTTATTACTATCAATAAATTATTTTGAAGAAAAAACAAAAAATAAAATGAAAACAAATAGGAATTTTAAAGTATTACTTTTAGCCGCATTTATTTTTTCAACTGTCATAGTTTTTAATATTGATTATAATAAATCCGATGGAATTGTAGATTTAAAAAATAGAGAAAAATATGAGGAAATTGAAAATTCTCTAGATAGAATTCCTCATAATTCAAAAGTATTAAGCCAAACATTGTATACAAGCTATTTAAGTAAAAATATTTTTGAACTATATGATTTACAATACCATAATAATTTAGAAGTAGATAAAGAAATTGATTATCTAGTAATACCAAGTGAATTATATGAGGAAAAAGAAATTTTAATTAAGGAAAAATATTTAGAAAGCGGATATAAACTATCTGAATTTAGTAATGAATATATAGAAATTTACGAAAAAAAATAGCTTTGAAATAGATTTTCTATTTCAAGGCTATTTTTTTGTTGACAAAGTGTATATAAGGGTATATAGTGTATATAAACAGCATATACACTATTCTAGAAGAGGTATAAAATGAATATTATAATAAGTAACTCAAGTAATTTGCCTATTTATGAGCAAATTACACAACAAATTAAAAATCAAATTCTTAAAGGAGAATTAAAAGAAGGGGACGCCCTTCCAAGTATGAGAGCCTTGGCAAAGGATTTGAAAGTTTCGGTAATAACAACAAAAAGAGCCTACAATGACTTAGAACAAGAGGGTTTTATTGAAACAATTGTAGGAAAGGGAAGTTATGTTGCAAGTAAAAATTTAGAACTTGTAAGGGAAGAAAAGTTAAAGATTATAGAAGAGAAGTTTGAAGAAATAATAGAAATAGCTACAATATCAAAAATATCCTTAGAGGAGCTAAAAGAAATACTGGAGATTTTATACAAGGGTGATTAATATGACTAAAATATTAGAAATAAATAATTTAAATAAAAAATATGACAAATTTCAACTAAAAGATGTGTCCTTTAATTTAGAAGAAGGGGCAATTATGGGACTCGTTGGAAGAAATGGAGCAGGGAAAACAACAATAATAAAGTCCATAATGGATTTAATAAAAATAGATAGCGGGGAAATTAAAGTTTTTGGTGGAGCCTTAAATAAGGAAGCAAAGGAAAATATTGGAATAGTTTTTGATGATGGTTTTTTTAGCGAACAGTACAATGCAAAGCAAATAGGAAATATTTTAAAAAACATCTACAAAAATTGGGACAGTGGAAAATATTTAGGATATTTAAATAAAATGGGACTTCCTGATGACAAGTTAATTAAGGATTTTTCAAGGGGAATGCAAATGAAATTATCCTTTGCCATAGCAGTTTCCCATAACCCAAGATTACTAATATTAGACGAGCCAACAAGTGGACTGGATCCTGTTTTTAGAAATGAAATTTTGGAAATGTTTTTAGACTTTATACAGGATGAAAGAAATTCAATTTTAATTTCCAGTCATATAACAACGGATTTAGAAAAAATTGCAGATTATATAACCTTTATAGATGACGGAGAAATAATATTTTCAAAGGAGAAAGATGACTTTATTTATTCCTATGGAATTTGCAAATGCACCTTAAAGGATTTATATGAAATAGACAGAAAATATGTAGTAAAATACTTAAAAAACTCAAATTATATAGATGTAATAATAGAAAATATTGAGGAATTTAGAAAAGAGTATCCAAATCTTGTAACAGAGAAAATGAATATAGATGATTACATGGTTATATTTACCAATGGTGAAAATATATAGTTTAGGAGATTATTATGAAGGGTTTACTACTTAAAAATTTATATTATATGAAAAACAATCTTAAGTTATTAGCTGGGTTATTTTTACTTTATGGGATAATGTTTATGAATAAAGAAAACTTTATGTTTTTTCCTGCAGTTATGACTATGCTAATGGGCTTTATGACCTTGGGAATTATTACTGTAGACGAAAAAAACAACTGGAATAAGTATGCTTTAACTATGCCTTTAAGTAGAAATAATTTAGTACAGGAGAAGTTCCTATTTATAAATGGATTATGTAGCTTAACATTTTTACTTACTTTTGGAATTTCCATTACTATTTTAAAGAAATTTGAAATTAATTTACTAATAGAATCATTTCTGTTTCTCTTAGCAGTATTGGTATTTTTGAATTTAAATATATTTATAGGAATAAAATTTGGAGCTGAAAAAGCCATGATTTATATTTTTGGAATAATAGCCGGAATAGCTGTAATAGTATTTGGTATTCAAAAAATATTTCCGGAAGTAATAAATAAATCTATAGAATTAATTCCTAAACTTAATATGACAATAGTAGGAATAGTTTTTGCTCTTATAGCAGTTTTACTTATCTTATTATTTTACTTTTTATCCATCAAGACAATAAATAGAAAGGAGTATTAAATGAAAGGTTTAATATTAAAGGATTTATATTATATTAAAAACAATTTGAAGATTTTAATACCCTTTACAATACTTTGGGGAGTCTTATCCTTGAAACAAGATTCAAGCTTTACAGGAGTAATTGAATTTATGTTGCCTTTTCTAGTAGGTATGAATATAGTTTCAACAACCTTAGAAGAAGAAAGAGGAAGTTGGAAGAAGTATTTTAAAATAAGTCCAATTAGTAGAAAAAATATTATAGTAGAAAAATATTTAGTACTAAATATTTTAACCCTATTAACATATTTTGTAACTTCATTTGTATTTGGGGTATTATCTAAATCATTGAATTTTAATAATATTTTTTTAGGAAGTAAAAGTACAATAATAATATTGTTTATGCTAAATTACTATTTAACAATTACCCTAATAGTTGGATTTAGGAAATCTCAAGTGTATCTTTTTTCAGGTGTAATAGTAATATTTGCCTTATACTTTGGAATAAAAGAAATTTTTCCCAATATATTAAGTAGTATAAATATTTTAATTGAAAATAAACCATACTTGAGTTTAGTTGTTGCTACAATTATTTTTATAATTTACATGTTAGCTTCTATGGTTTTGTCCTATATATTTACAAAAAATAAGGAGTATTAAATGAAAGGTTTAATATTAAAGGATTTGTATTATTTAAAGAGTATGAAAAATGCTTTAATAGTATTTATGGGACTTTGGGTTTTGAATTTTATGACAAAATCCAATTATTTTGCATCTCTTTTAATGATAAGTTACATAAATGGGGTAATGTCAATACAGACAATTTATGAGGAAGAAAAAAACAACTGGAATAAATACTCTTTAACCATGCCTATAAATAAAAGTGAAATAGTAATGAGTAAATACCTATTAACATTTTTCACGATTATAGTATCTATTTTAATAGGTCTAATATGTTTAATGCTCTTTAATAATTTTTCAATTAATATTAATACCTTATCAATAGTAGCAATGGTAATAGGCTTAAATTTAATATTCTTTTCCCTATATATTTTAATTGCAATTAAATATGGTATGGAGAAATCTACAATTATGTTATTTATTTTTATTGGGGTAATGGTGTTAACAATTTTATTTTTATACAATAAGTTGCCCTTAGTAAAAGAAATGTTTCAAAATATTTTCTATAGATTTAATTCAATAAATGAAACTGGAGTAATATTTTTAAGTATTGGAATAGGACTATTTTTATATATTTTGTCTATGATAGTATCAATTAAAATATTTAAAAATAAGGAATTTTAAAGGAACGTGAAATGAATAATCCAAAAAGAATTTTTACTATTTTATTAGGCTTAATATTTATTGCCATTGGTATATATTATGGAATGTTAGAAAAAATAAAAATTAAGAATCCCAAAACTGTAAAAGGAAGAATTACAAAAATAGACATAACCATTAAGGAAGAAACCAAGAAAAATAACAGTAAATTTGCAACAGTGGAAATAAATGTAAAAGGAAAAACCTATATTTCTGACAAATCAATTCAAGTTTCAATGAATAAGGAAGTAGGAGATATAGTTGATATAGTTTATGAGAAGGACAGACCAAGTAATATGGTACTAAAAAACAGAAAAGATATAACTATAATGTTTATTTTATTGGGAGTTTTTCTTATAGGCTATGAGATTTTTATAGATAGTTAACATATAAATTGTTTTAAATTAGAAAGGCTATAAAAGGCTTTTCTAATTTTTTGCTTTATAGTAAAATTATGAAAAAATAAATTTTATGTCAAAAAATCATATAGCCTTACGTAGTATATATTAACCGGTAATAAAATAAGGGAGGAAAAAATTGAAAGTAAATGAGAAAAATTTTATAAAAAAGCTTAGAAAAAAAGATGAAAAAGCTCTTATATATGTTATCGATAACTATGGCTGGCTTTTAAAGAAAATTATTAACAAATATCTCTTCAATTTAGAAGATTATAAGGAAGATTGTTTAAATGAAGTATTTTTATCAATTTGGAATAATATTGAATCCTTTGATGAAAATCGTTCAACTTTTCAAAATTGGATTTGTGTTATAGCAAAATATAAGTCAATAGACTACTTAAGAAAATATTTGGAAAAGTCTAAAACCGAAGATATAGATGAGTTAAATATTTCAGAAGAACCGAAAAAATTGGAGTTGGAAATAAAAGAGGAGTTTGAAGAATTAATATCTCCATTAAAAGAAAAGGACAAGGCTATTTTTAGAAAAATATTCTATGACGATATTTCCTATGAAGACACAGCTAGGGAGTTTAATATGTCCAAACAAGCTGTATATAAAAGAGTTTCAAGAGGAAAGGGTAAAATTAAGGAATATGTGGAAAATGGAGGATATAAAAATGAATAAATACGATAAATTTAACGATATAGATATTGATTTAAACGAATTTAACATAACTCCTGAAGATAAAGAAAATTTTAAAATAAACGATATAGAAAAGAAGAAGATTCTTAATAGCATAAAAGGTAAAAAGAAAAATATATGGAAAAAAGTTACCACAGTAGCTGTTGCAGCTGTATTTGGCCTTGTGGTTTTTGGACAGACCAATATGGGAAAAGAGGTTTATGCTAAAACAAAAGAATTTGTACTTGAAACCTTTAATTTTAAACAGGAGGAAGCATTTGATAGTAAGGTCGATTTAGATAAATATGCCCAACATATAGATAAAACCATTTATGGAGAAGATTATAAAATAAAAGTCAACTCAGTTATGTTATATGGTAATGAATTAAATATAACCTTTTTAATTGAATATGATAAAGAGCAAAACGAAAACCATTATATTCAAGGTTTATGGATGACTGGAATGAAAATTGGAGACAAGGATATTGACATTACTAAAAGAGGTGGTGGCGGCGGTCCAATAGAAGAAAATCCTAAGGTGAAATATGAAGTTTTTGAATATATTTTAAAAAATGAAGAAGCTAAGCTTTTAGAAGATAGTAAAAAAATTACTTTAAGTGGAGATGGATTGGTTTTAAAAGTAAATGGAGTACCGGAAGCACATGGAGAAAAGTTTGAGTTAGTCTTAGATGAAGTGGATTTGGAAAATCTTAAAGAAGAGTCAAATAAAATAGATTTAGATATAAAGTTAAAAGATGAAGAAAATAATGTTAATTATAGAATAACAGGATATGAGTATAATCCTTATAAAACAAAAATATATGCAGAATCAGATGAAGATATTAAAAATATAGACAATGAGTCTTATAGATTAAATTCTAGGGAGATATCATTAGATGGAAAGTTAGATAATGGTAAAAAAGTTTCTTTTAATGGATACTATACTGTAGATGAAAATTATCAAACGACAAATAAAATTGTTTTTGAAATTGATATGTATCAATATGAGGGTAGGAATGGTATCGTATCCATGGAGGAATTAAAGAATGCTAAAGAAATTACCTTGAACTTTAATATAGTAGAAAGTGAACTTATTAGTAATCTTTCTGAAGAAGAGATAAAGAAGACTGTAAATATGGTATTAAATAAATATGGTGATGAGGAAGCGGAGGCATTAGGTTTAAATAATTTGCCTATTGATGAGCGGAACGAAAGACTTAGAAAGGAATTAGAAAAAGAAATTAAGGAGAGAGAGAAACTAGATTCAGATATAATAGTAAGAGATGAAAATATAGGTGAGCCATTTACCATAAAATTAAAATAGAATATATTGTGTGATGGAGTTATGCCGGCCTTGGAAGGTTAGACTAAAAATCTAATAATAAAAGGTCGGTTTTTTGTTGTAAAATACGACTTCCAATTTAAAGTAAAAGTATTTAATGAAAATCTAAAAGCAGAATTTGAACATTTTAAAGTAATTATACGTAAATTTTATTTTCAATATAATATAAAATGTAGAAAGAACTTATTATTTTTTGTTTCGGTTAGAAACATGATTGCCGTTACGTAGTATCTTATAACAGAAAGTTAGGAGGTTGAAATGAAAATAAATGAAAAGAATTTTATTAAAAAACTAATAAATAAAGATGAACAAGCTCTTATATTTGTTATGGACAACTATGGTTATTTAATTAAGAAAATCATAAACAAACATCTTTTTTATTTAGAAAACTATAAAGAGGATTGTTTAAACGAAGTGTTTTTAGCAATATGGGAAAATATTGAAGATTTTGATTCAGAAATTTCTAGTTTTACAAATTGGATTTGTGTTATTGCAAAATATAAGTCAATAGACTACTTAAGAAAATATTTGGAAAAGTCCAAAACTGAAAATATAGAGGAACTGAATATTTCAGTAGAGCCAGAAAAAATGGAAATAGAATTAATAGAAGAATTTGAAGATTTGATTTCTCCTTTAAATGAGGAAGATAAGGAAATTTTTAGAAATAGATTCTATGACGAAATTTCATATGATATTATTTCTCAAAAAATGAACTTATCAAAAGGTGCAGTTTATAATAGGGTTTTGAGAGGGAAGAAAAAGATTAGAGAATATTTAGAGCAAGGAGGTAGGAAGAATGAGTGATTATAAAAAATTTAATAAGATGATAGTAAATTTAGAAGACTATGAAATATCTTCAAAAGACAAAGAAAATTTTAAAATAAACGATATAGAAAAGAAGAAGATTCTTAATAGCATAAAAGGTAAAAAGAAAAATATATGGAAAAAAGTTACCACTGTAGCGATTGCAGCAGTATTTGGCCTTGTGGTTTTTGGTCAGACAAATATAGGGAAAGAGGTTTATGCTAAGGCTAAACTATATTTGGAAAATGTATTTATAATGGAATCTGAAATATATAGTGCTCCAAAAGTAGCAAAATATGCCAACAAAGTAGATGATACAGTAGAGTTTGGAATAGCAGAAGTTAGGTTAATAGATGTTTTATTATACGATAAGAAAATAAGTCTCAATACATTGATTCAACTACCTGAGGGATATAATGAAAAAGAAGACGAAATACCTGCATTTAAAGATATAAAATTAAAGATAAATGGAAAAAAATTTGACTATATAGAGAATTTTTCTACAGTATCACAAACAAATAATAAAATGGAAAATTATTATGTTGTATATTACGAAATCGAACTAGAAAAAAAGCTTCCAAAGGGTAAAATAGATTTAGAAATAGAATATATTGGTTTAGATGGACTTGTTAAAGATAATATTGAAAGTTCCATAGATGAAACAGTAAAATTTAATACAGTAGTAGATACAAATAAACTTTATTCTAAACAAAAAGAATATAAAGTAAATGAGTCTTTAGAAACTGATGAATTTATATTTAAGGTAAAAAATATTATAGTAAATCCAATTAATATAAATATAAGTGGTAAATTAAAATACAAAAACAAAGAAGATAAAGAGAAGTATTACTATTCTTTTAAACTAATCGATGATTACGGTGTAGAAAATTATGCATATACTGCATTTGAAAACGGCTATTTTAGAAAAGAATATCACTTTACAAATACTGAAACTCAATTAAAAGATGAGGATTTTTATAAAAAAGTTGATGAGCTTAAATTACAATTTTATAAAATTGATAAAGGAGAAGATGGAAAAATCGAAAATATAGGAGAGCCATTTACCATAAAATTAAAATAAAACCTCAAAGGAGGTTTTATTTTTTTGCATTAATATATTTTGCTGCATCTATGGCAGCTATAGCACCATCAGAAACTGCTGTAGAAATTTGGCGTACTTCCTTTACCCTAATATCACCAACGGCGTAAACGCCTTCAATATTGGTTTTCATTTTTTCATCTACAAGAATATAGCCCTTATTTAATTCTACTTCTTTGAAAATTTCAGTATTTGGACTTGAGCCAATATAGTAGAAAATTCCACAATTATTAAATTTTAAGGTTTCTTTTTCCTTAGTAGTGGTATTTTCAAGTAGAACTTCTTCAATATTTTCATTTCCGTTTACTTTAGAAATAACTGAATTATAGTGAATGCTAATATTTTTTGCATTTAAAATAGGTTGGGAAAATTCTGGAACAGCAGCAAGTTTTTCCTCCCTAATAATTAAGTCAACGTGTTTATTATTTTGGGAGAAGAACAAAGCTTCTTTTGCAGCTCCATCAGAGCCACCAATTACAATAACATTTTCATAATTCTTATAATATTTTCTAGCATCGTTAAGTAAATGCTTGTTTTTTAATTCTTCTAGTATTTCAAAATCAGGAATATTTTGACTAGTTCCGGCAGCAATAATTACTGTTTTTGAAGTAAATTTTTCTCCATTACAGATTATTTCTTTTTCTTCTCCTTTTAAAGAAGCAGCTGTAACTTTTCCTTGTAAAACTTTAGCACCACATTGTTCTAGTTGTGAATTTAATGTTTTTGAAAATACAGTTCCGGCTTCTCCAGTATTAAAGCCTGTAAAATGTGTAATATTTGAAACCTTTTTTAAGGTTCCACCTGGATTTTCATCTTTTTCTAAAACTAGGGTTTTTAAACCTCTACTAGTAGCGTATAAGGCAGAACTAACACCTGCAGGTCCTGCTCCAATAATAATTAAATCGTATTTCATTTTATTCTCCTTTTTCTTTAAATATCTCACTGGCATTTAAAAGTCAGGAGGAGATAGTTGTGTAATAACTACAATAAAATGTTAACTCTAATATTTTATTAATTCAAGGACACAGGACTTTTTTTACGATTAAATATTAAAAAATATTAAAAATGGTGGAAAATATGAAATGCTTATTTATAAATTAAAAGGGTATATAGATACAGCGAAGAAAGGTGATATTATGGAAAATAAAAAAATTACAGTAGATATTTTTTCTGACTTTACATGTCCTTTTTGTTACATGGGAAAGAAAAATTTATATGATGCAATAAATAATTTAAATGCTAAGGATATTGTAGAAATTAATTACAGGGCCTATGAATTAGATGAAAATGCTTCAAAAAATAGCTCTGTATTAAAATATGACTATATGCAGGAACAAGAGCCTAACAAACCATTGGGACTTATTATGGCAGAAACAAGAGAGGTAATTGACCAAGGAAAAGATTTAGGACTTGATTTAAACTACGATATTATGCTTACGGGAAATACAAATACAGCCCATAGATTAGCAAAATATGCTAAAACTAAGGGTAAGGAAGAAGAATTTATTAATAAGGTTTTTGAAGCTTATTTTACTAAAGGTCTAAACTTAAATAAGGAAGAAGAACTTTTAAAGATTATTGAAGAAGTGGGATTAAATAGGGAAGAAGCAAAAAAAATTATTGATTCAAAGGATTTTAGTGATGATGTAGCCCAGGATAAATACGATGCCTTCCAATATCAAGTCCAGTCTATACCTTTTTTCCTTTTTGATAAAAGGTACGGAGCTTCTGGAAAACAAGATGTTAAAACCTTTGAAGAAGCTATTAAAAAATTGGCAGATTTTCATGAAATAGATTTACCTTAAGGGAGATGGTTTATCTCCTTTTTTTATTTTAAGAAAAATTTTTGAAAAGTTGCCTAGGTCCTATAAAATATTTAAGTTTTTATATTATAATAAAATATGAATTAGTTTAAAAAAATAGGTGAAGTATGAATAGAATAAGTAATAATAAATTTGAAAAGAAAATAAGTGAAAATATGTTAAATTATTATGACTTACTACATGGTGGAGAGGCTTTTAAAATTATGGACTCTACGGCAGGTTATATTAGTAGGGAATTTGTTAATGGAAAAACCGTAACGAAAGCAGCAAAAGAAGTAGTGTATCATAATTCTTCTTATTTAGGTGAAACTATAATATCTCAAGGTGAAATTATAAAGGTAGGAAGAACATCTATGGAAGTTTATGTGGAAAATAGAATAAAAGAAAGAGATAATATTTTAATTACATCAGGAACATTTGTAATGGTTTCAGTTGACAATAATTTTAAGCCTAAGGAAATAAGGAAAACGTCTAAAATAAACTAGACGTTAACTTAATTCTTGTTATTTGATATCATTACAAATATGTGATAGACTGTAATAATGCGAAAAAGGAGGTAAGAGATAATGGCATATGATAGTAGTAATGTTAAGACTCATTCTAATATGACGTTAATTAAAAGGTTTGTTCCATATTTTAGTAATTATAAGTCAATTTTATTTTTTGATTTATTTTGTGCAAGTTTAACTACTGTTAATGAAATGGTACTTCCTTTAATTTTACGATATTTAACCAATACTGGAATGGAGGACGTAAGTTTAATTACTTTAAGTACTATAGGGAAATTAGGTGCTTTATTTTTTGTTTTAAAGGTTATTGATGTACTTTCAGGTTATTATATGCAAAAAACCGGACATATAATGGGGGCTAAAATTGAAACAGATATGAGAAAAGATGTATTTAACCATCTTCATAAATTATCTGACAGTTATTTTAATGATACAAAAGTAGGTCAAATTATGACAAGAATAACCAATGACCTTTTTGATGTAACGGAATTTGCCCATCATTGTCCTGAGGAATATTTTATAGGTGCAATAAAAATTATTGTTTCCTTTGTTCTTTTAATTAATATTAATGTTCCTTTAACTTTAATTATATTTGCAATAATTCCAATGATGATTATTGCTTCAGGAAAATATAGAAAAAGAATGAGAAAGAGCTTTAAGGCTCAAAGAAATCATATTGGTGAAATTAATTCACAAATAGAAGACAGCCTTTTAGGGGTAAAAGTTGTAAAGTCCTTTGCTAATGAAGCACAGGAAATTAAAAAATTTGAAGAAGGAAATCAAGAATTTTTAGATATTAAAAAAGAAACCTATACTCACATGGCAGGTTATCAAATGATAACAAAAATATTTGATGGCTTAATGTATTTAGCTGTTATAGTATTTGGTGGGATTTTTATGATGAGAGGAAGCTTACTTCCAGGGGACCTAGTAGCCTATGTATTATTTGTTAATACTCTACTGGCAACAGTAAGAAGGATTGTTGAATTTGCAGAACAATTCCAAAGAGGAATGACAGGTATTGAAAGATTTATAGAGTTAATGGACCAAGATATTGAAATATTTGATGAACCTGATGCAGTAGAATTAAAAGATGTAAAAGGTGATATTTTAGTAGACCATGTAACTTTTAAATACCATGACAATGACGACATTATATTAAATGATCTAACCTTAGATATAAAGAGTGGCTCAAATGTTGCTTTAGTGGGACCATCCGGTGGGGGAAAAACCACCTTATGTAATTTAATTCCAAGATTTTATGATGTTAATGAAGGTAGAATTACTATAGATGGAAAGGACATAAGAGGCTTAACTCTTAAAAGTTTACGTTCTAATATAGGAATGGTACAACAAGATGTTTATCTTTTCTCAGGTACTGTTTTTGACAATATTGAATATGGTAAGCCGGGAGCAAGTAAAGAAGATATAATAGAAGCGGCAAAACTTGCAGGAGCTTATGATTTTATAATGGGACTTCCTAAAGGTTTTGACACCTATGTTGGTGAAAGGGGAGTAAAACTTTCAGGAGGACAAAAACAAAGAATTTCAATAGCAAGGGTATTTTTGAAAAATCCACCAATATTAATTTTAGACGAAGCAACATCAGCCTTAGATAATAGAAGTGAAAAGATTATTCAAAAATCTTTAGAAAAACTTGCTAAGGGAAGAACTACTTTAACAATTGCCCACAGACTAACTACAATACAAAATGCAGATAAGATTATTGTACTTACTGAAGATGGAATTGTTGAGCAAGGTAATCATAAGGAATTAATGAAGAAAAAAGGTTACTATTATAACCTATACACACAAGGAAATATGGATTTAAACAAAATGGGTTTAGATGGGTTTCTAGACAATTTAGTTACTGCATAAACTTAATAAGAAAAGCTGTATTAAAAACAATTGTTTTTAGTACAGCTTTTTTAATCTAATTCTTTATTTCTTCAAAATAGTCATTTGTAACTTTCGTTTGAAATTGTTCTTTTTTAAACAGGTATAATCTAACGTAAGTTGCCTTAGTGTAAGGAATTAATAGCAAATGCCCCAAGGAAAAGGCTAATAAGGACAATATTTCCCAGCCAATAAAGGAAAGTTGTAAAATGAAAATTTCAAACTTTTCCCCATCTGTCATTTCTTTACTTAGTTTTATAGCTTCCGAAAGGGACATAGTAGGGTTATCTGCAAGAATATATTCTACATAAAAGTATTGAAAATATTTTATAATTCCCGGAATTATGAATAAAAAGCTCCACAACATTAAATAAAGATTCATTAAAAAAATTTTCCCGGAAAGTTTTAACCAGGTACCATCTTTAAAAGGTAAAAACATAGTGGAAAGTTTGTTTTCATTATTATATGCTCTTAAAAAATATTTATTAACTCCTATATTAAGAGGTTGAATAAAAAATATATTTAAAATGAAAAACAATGAAACTATTCCTGAAATTATTACAGAGGGCATTTTAAAGTTAAAGTTACCATTGGTAAAATCTATATATAAATTATTGTTAAAAAAATTACCGTCTAAATTAAAAAAATATAAACTACTCCATAGGTTTATAGTAAGTACTTCATCATTTTCCTTTAAGGTTTCATAGAATAATCTTTCATTTTCTGTATTGTATAAAAAATCATTATTGTAAAAATCTTCAACTATAATATCTTCATCAAATTGTAAAATACTGTTTTTTGTTATTACATTAACAGAGGTTTCATACCATGAAAAAATATTTGCCAATAGAAGAAATATTAAACATGCTAGTATAGCATTTTTTATGTTTTTCCTTA
>DUUN01000349.1 GCA_012841535.1 Gallicola sp.
CACCTTAATTAGTAACACTTTTGGTGGAGGGACGATTAATGCAGAGAGAGCTTTTCTCACTGGAGATGTTTACCTGCCTAAGTTTAAAAAAAATACAAATTCTTATATTTGGTATTTTAATGATCAAGGTTATTATACTGAAGCATCTCATCCCATATATGGCTGGTTTTATAACCGCAGAAATATCAATAAATACTTGGGGTTTAATAACTTTTATTATTATGAAAATTATTATAGCCAAAAAAATCAAAATTTTTTTAATGATCAAGATTATTTTAATGATATTATTATAAATTACGAAAAAAGAATAAATTCTCAAAAGCCATATTTTCATTTTGGTGTTACTTACCAAAATCACGGACCTTATTCTCAAAAAGAACCGTTAGTTGAATGGGTGTCAAATATTGATAAAAAGGTTTCAAAAGATATAGGATATAATATTGTAAATAATTACTTGAATGGCATTTATGATACGAATGAACAACTTTATCAGTTGGTTGAATATTTTGAGAAGCAAACTGAACCCACTATATTAATTTTCTTCGGTGACCACAGACCTTTTTTAGGCCCTAATAATGAAGGGTACAATTATTTAAACATCGATGTTGAAGTTTCAAATTTAGAAGGTTTTTTAAATTATTACGAAGTACCATATTTAATATATGGGAATACTGTTGCTAAAGATGTTTTTAACAAATCATTTGTTGGAGAAGTAAAAACAATCAGCCCTAATTATCTTATGAATGAATTATTTGAATATTTAGGTTGGAAGGGTAACATTTATAATCAAAAGATTTCTGAATTTAAAAATAAACTTCCAGTTTTAAATAATAATTATTATAAGTATAAAAATAACTGGGTCAACAATAAAAATGATGAAATAAACAAAATATATAATGATTATTTGAATGTTAACTACCACTATATATATAAGTAATTATAATAGTATTAGATGGAAGGAAGATTTTATGAGGATGATATTTGACAAGTTATTCAAAAAAAGTTATGATGATTTTAACAAATTATTAACTGAACTTATTGAAAAAAAGCAAAAAAGGGTTATTGTTACTGCTAACCCAGAAACTTTCATTATTGCTAACACCAACACCGAATTACATAATCATTTGTTAAAAGATGACGTTATTATTGTGCCAGATGGTATTGGTGTTGTAAAAGCAGGAAATATACTTGGTTATGATATTAAGGAACGAATTACAGGTGTTGAAATAGTTGATAGTTTGCTTCATATATTAAATCGACATCCCGATAAAAAGTTATATTTATATGGTTCCAAAAAAGAAGTCATGACTGATATGAAAAAATATGTTGAAGTAAAGTATTCTAACATTATAATTGTGGGCGCAAAAGATGGCTACAATTATAATGAAAATGAAGTTTTTGCAGAAATTGTCAAAACATCACCTGATTTAGTTTTGGTTGCATTAGGAATTCCTAGACAAGAAGAGTTAATATTAAAAAATATATCCAAAATGAAAAAAGGAATATTTGTTGGGGTTGGTGGTTCGTTTGATGTTTTAAGTGGGCACAAAAAAAGAGCCCCTAAAATTTTAATTAAATTAAATTTGGAATGGTTATATAGAATAAGTAAGGAGCCAAAAAGAATTAAAAGATTTTGTCAAAATAATATTAAATTTATGTTTTTAATTAAGGAAGGTAAGAGGCGTAAGAATGATTAAAGTTATGACAGTATTTGGTACAAGACCGGAGGCTATTAAAATGGCGCCACTTGTTAAGGAACTGCAAAGTAGAAAGGAAATAGAATGTATTGTGTGTGTAACTGCACAACACCGTGAGATGCTAGATCAAGTTTTAGAAACATTTCAAATAATACCCGATTATGATCTTAATATAATGAAAC
>DUUN01000251.1 GCA_012841535.1 Gallicola sp.
AATATCATTTATAATAGTATCTATATATTTAATTTTAGAATTAATATTTATATCTATTAAATTTACCATATTTGAAATATTCTGTTTCCTGCTTTTAGAGGCAATATTTCTTGCATAATAATAGGAAAAATAACCTATTGCAGTTCCTTGAATTAAAATTGAAACAATAAATATAATAAAAAACTTAGTTCTAAATTTCATTTTATCTTATCCTTCGTTTTATTAAAAATAATAACTTCTAATTATAATTATAGTATACTAAAATTAAAAAACATGCTAAATTTAATATTTATACAAATACAAAAAATTTATTTTCAGTATTTATCCACTAACTTACCTACTACTCATTTAATTTCATCCATTCCTCCATTAATTCACTAAGTTTTTCTTCAATAGTACCCTTTTCCTTTAATAACTCATTTAGTTTAACAAAATCCGCTGCAAATATTTC
Source organism: Gallicola sp. (assembly GCA_012841535.1). GTDB lineage: Bacteria > Bacillota > Clostridia > Tissierellales > Peptoniphilaceae > Miniphocaeibacter. Next base: position 452 of record DUUN01000251.1, read on the forward strand.
CATTTCTTCTTCTATTTTTTCTATTTTCTCATCTAATATAGAAATTTCATCTTCTATTAATTTTATCTTTATAGGATTCTTTTTCTTTTTTATATTTCTATTATTTTTAAGCAACGCTTTCTTTTCTTTAATTTCAATATTTTCTTCTCTTGTTTTTTCTTCTGTCTTTTTCTCAATATAATAATCGTAATTTCCTAAAAATTTATTAAATCTTTTATCTGAAAGTTCATAAATTGTATTGGCAAGTTTATTTATAAAGTATCTGTCATGGGAAATAAAAATTAAAGTTCCTTTAAATTCCATTAAGGTTTCCTCTAACATTTCCCGACTTAAAATATCTAAATGATTTGTCGGCTCATCTAATATTAATGTATTTATTTCCTTATGCATTAATTGACAAAGCCTAAGTCTAGCTCTTTCTCCTCCGGAAAGGTCCTTAACTCTTTTAAAAACATCTTCGCCAAAAAATAAGAATTTAGCTAAAATTCCTCTAGCTTCTTCTTCTGAAAATAAGAAATCATATCTAAAGGTGTCTAGAATGTTTTTATTTTCATCTTTAAATGTAATGTTTTGTTCTAAGTAACCTATTTTAACATTAGACCCTATTTTTATTTCTCCCTTGTCCTGTTTTTCCTTCCCTAAAATCATTTTAATTATAGTAGTTTTACCAGTGCCATTTTTTCCTATTATAGACACCTTGTCTTTAAATTTAATATTCATATTAAGGTCTTGGAAAAGAATCTTCTTACCATAACTTTTAGAAACATCCTTAATATTTAAAACTTCATTTCCAGACCTACCCTTAATTTCAAAATTCAATTTCATATTACTTTCCTTTAAAGGTTTGTCTAAAACTTCCATTTTATTAAGTCTTTTTTCCATACTAAAGGCCCTACGAAACATATTTTCATTGTCTCCCCTAGCAGCCCATTCCTTCATTCTTTTTATGGATTCTTCCATAGATTTTATTTCCTTTTGTTGATTTTCAAATTTCTTTAATTCCTCTTCAAAAAGTCTTTCTTTCTCCTTTAAATAATAAGTATAGTTTCCAAAGAATATATTAGCTTTTTTATTGGATATTTCTACTATTTTTGAAACAACCCTATCAAGAAAATATCTGTCATGGGATATTGTAATAACAGTTCCATTGTAGTTAGAAATATAATTTTCCAGCCAATCTATTGACTCCATATCCAGATGATTTGTCGGCTCATCTAATAATAAAATATCGGGAGATTCTAATAATATTTTTCCAAGTAGTACTGTAGTTTTTTCTCCACCACTTAGAGTATTGAATTTTGAATTTATAATATTTTCATTAATTCCAAGACCAACTGTAATTTTACTTAACTTTTCTTCTATATCATAGCCACCAATTAATTCAAATTCCTCTTGTAATTTTCCATATATTTTAAGAATCTTTTCTAACTCCTCCCCTTGTAAATCCTTCATTTTGTTTTCCAGTATTCTAAGTTCTTCTCTTTTTTCATGTTCTTCTTTAAAAGCTAAATTTAAAATATCCCTAGCGGTTCTATCTGATGAATAGTTAGGTACTTGCTCTAAATATCCTATTTTACTATTTTTACTAATAAAAATTCTTCCCTTGTCAAGGCTTTCAAGTCCAGTTATTATTTTAAATATAGTAGTTTTTCCTGAGCCATTTTCTCCTACAATTCCTATTTTTTCTCCTTTATTAATCTGTAAGTTTAAATCTTTTAAAATATTTTCTATTCCAAAGTTTTTTTCTATATTATTTAAAGATATTTCTATCATATTATTTCTCCTTTTTATTTAAAAATATATACAAAAAAGCCTAAGTAAAATACACTTAGGCCTAGACATATTTTTATACATATTAAAAGCCTAAGTAAAATATACCTAGGCTAATTTATTTCTATAAATTATTATTGGTAAATCATTTTACTTTAGTTAGTTAAATTTAATTTTAGACACACCTATCCCCTTAACTGTTTCTACATACTGTGTAATTATAATTAATTGAGATAATTTGTCGTAATTAAGATTAACTAAAGTCTCCATTTTTCACCTTTCCTTAATAAGATAAGTATATCAAAAGAAAAAATTAAAAGCAATTTCAAATAGACTTTTCCAAGTTATGCATATAAGTCTATTAGTTTTAAAAATTTATTTAGTGAATCTGTCTTATATTTGCTTTTATTTAAAACAAGACTTATATTGTTAAATATTTCAAAATCCTCTATTTCTATTTCCTTAATGGAGCCTTTTTCCAATTCATTTGAAAGTAAAATTTTAGGTAAAATAGATATTCCTAAATCATTTTTTACCCCCTCTACTAATGAATTTGTATTTACAGATTCCCATACGGGATTTGCCTTGTAGCCTTTTAAAGAAAGGGCCGCATCAAATTCATCTCTAACAGAGCTTCCTTTCTCCCTTAATAATAAATCCTTTTTAAGTAATTCTTCTATTGAAATTTTATCTTCCTTATAGTAATTATTTGAACTAATGGCTATTAACTTATAAGATGATATTTGTTTTACTTCAAATTTATCAACTAGTATATTGCCCTCTATAAATGCTAAATCAACTTTTCCCTGTTTTAATAGCTCTAACGAAGACTCTGCTTTTTGTATTTTTACAATTACTTTTGTTTTAGGTGATAGCTCCTTAAATTTTTTAATTAATTCCGGTAGTTTTTTTTGAGAAAAAGTTATACAACAGGCTATATGTAAAGGCGTATCCTGCTCTAATATTTTCATTCTAGACTCTAGTCTTTCTATGCTTTCTAGTATAGGTAGTATTTCCTCTAAAAATATTTCTCCAGTTTTTGTCAACTTTACAGATTTATGTAATCTTTCAAATAATTTTGTTCCTGCTTCTTCTTCTAATTTTTTCATAGAATGGGAAACTGCTGACTGAGTTATATACAAATTATTAGCCGCTTGTGTAAAGTTTTCAGTTTCCGATACTTCCCTAAAAATGATACATTGTTTTAAATCCATAATTCCTCCTTGTCATGAATTATATTCATATTATTACTAGTATAATATCATTTCACAAATGATAAAACAATATTTATAATAGAAATCACATACTTGGAGAGTGATATTATGAAAAACAAATTAAAACTTTATTTCTGGCTTCTATATGTAAACCTATTTATAAGCTCCTTTACCTTTGGAGGTGGGTATGTAGTAGTTCCAATGGTTAAAAAGTATTTTGTAGAAAACAAAAATTTAATATCTGAAGATGAACTAATGGAAATGGCTGCTATAGCTCAATCATCTCCCGGCTCTATTGCTGTAAATTTAAGTATTTTAGCAGGTAAAAAGGTTGCTGGAATTCCCGGAATAATAATAACCCTTGTTAGTTGTATTATTCCTCCTGTGGTAATTTTAGGATTAATTTCAAAATGGTATGTAGCTTTTTCAAATAATATATATATAAATGCTGTACTTAGGGGAATGCAAGCCTGTGTAATTGCTTTAATAATAGATTTAGTAATCGATATGTATAAGTCTATTATTAAGGAAAACTCTACCCTATTAAAAATTCTGGCTCCATTGTCTTTTATAGCTTCAGCATTTTTTAATATTAATGTAATTTTAGTTTTGGTTTCAAGCTGTCTTATTAGCTTCTTTACCTTGTTTTTTAAGATGAAAAAGGGGGAAAAAGTTAATGATTTTTAAATTATTTCTTATATTCTTTAAAATAGGTTCTTTCAGTATTGGCGGCGGATACGCTATTATGCCTTTAATACAAGAACAAGTTGTAAACCAACAACACTGGATTACAGAAAAAACTTTTACGGATATTATTACAATATCCCAGATGACACCAGGCCCTTTAGTTGTTAACAGTTCCACTTTTGTAGGAATGCAAATTTCAGGTCCACTTGGCGCAATTGTAGCTACCTTTGGCTCAATTATAGGTGGAATTATTATTTCCATTATTTTATATAACTTTTTTGCTAAATATAAAAGTTCACAATATGTTTTTCAAGTATTAAATAGCCTAAAGGCATCATCTTTAGGATTAATAATGTCTGCCGGTTTTACTATGCTTTTATTGGCATTTTTTAATAACTCCGATTTTAGAGCTATTTCATCTATTAAAAATATCGATATTATAGCAGTTTTAATTGCAATAAGTTCCTTATTTATAATAAGAAAATTTAAGATAAACCCTATAATTATGATGATTATAACCGGATTTGCAGGCTTGTTTGTATATGCATAAAAAAACTATAATTCTATTTAGAATTATAGTTTTTTTATAGTTTTATTCCTTTTCTTTATAACCTAAGTTTTCGTAATTTTCTTTTACTGTTTTTAATGGAACATTTCCATCCTCATCTACTAAAGCCTTATATTCCGAATCCTCATTTTCCTTTAAAAATGTTGGCATATCAATAGTAAAAGTCGCCTTTACCGTCTTATCTTTATATTCTACATTAAATTCGGCGCCTTTAATTTTATCAAGTCCAGATTTCATAGCTTCCATCATTTGTTTTTCCAGTTCTGAACCACCATATTCGCCTTCAGATTCTGAAATGATTTTTTGTACATTTTCTTTTCCGTCATATTCAATAGTAATAATATTTTCTTCGCCGTTTTGTTCTCTAACATAAACAACTTTTCCACCTTTTGAACTACAGGCTACTAAAGTCATGAATACTGCAAATAATAAAATAAGTATTTTTGCTTTTTTTATTTTTTTCATATACTTCTCCTTTTTTTAATTCTAGTTAATATTAGCATATTTATATTTTAATAACAATTATTTCTTAATGTTTCTATTTCCATAGTTGTTTTTACTCTTTCTAACTATTTTTTTTATCTGCTCTACTAGTTTATAATTGAATTTACTTGATACGTGTTTATTTAGATAAGATAGATTGTAAAATTAAATGTAACACATAAAATAAAAAACCTATACCTAGCACAAATCTATATATGTCACGATTCGATATTATTAAATCTATTTTTCACCTAGTAGTGTAGTTTGATTCGTGTACCCTTCAGGGTATAAAATATCATTTCCCATCTTTAGTTGCTGATTTTCTTTTTGTAATCTCATTTATTCATTTTCTTCTTCTGTTAGATTATCATCTATTTTAAATGATTTAGAATTATTATATCTTATAACCCAACTTCTTAATGCAGCTGTTGAAACGCCATGTTTTTCAATTAGACTACAATAGGTATGGTTTCCTCGGTTATAGATTTTTATCTTTTGTTCTTTAAATTTATCATCGTGTCTCTTACCTTTACCGCTCATGATTTCACTCCTTGGTTTGTGTTTTTTTACTTCTATCATATTTGGTATAAAACTGTCCTATTTATTCTAACCTATCCAGAAATGAGTATATGGTCTTGCAGAGGTTTATATTCGCTGTTGTAAAAATGGATCTAAGAAACCTGTACCAAAACATAAAAGTTATACTAATAATAATTAATCAAATGGAAATACAAAGTATTGTATAATATTCGCCATTGCAAAATTATAAAGTGGAAAGAGAACTAATACAACAGGTTTCAAAACATGAAAACAGGTATAATAAAACAGTTAAATATATTTTAAATTTTAAAAATTCTAATGAAATAATAAATGAATACTTTCAAAATATTGCTTAATAAAAATAAGATTCTAGGAAAAATTTTCTCAGAATGTAACATATATCTTGACAGTAAAGAAAAAACTACAAGGAAATCTTTTGGATAAATTGATTTTTTCTATTACTTTTAGTATAATAAAATATATATAGTTAAATATGGTAAATTATTTCTCGAAGAAATATTTTAGGACAGAAGTTCTCTAGAGCTTCTGTTTTTTATTTTTAGAAAAGAGGTATATTATGAATTTATGGGAAAAAGCTGTAAAATTCCATGGACATCATTGTCCTGGACTCGCTATTGGAGTCAAGGTGTGTGAAGCAGCAATGGAAAAAATGGGAATAGATCCAGATATTGATGAAGAGATAATATGTATTGCAGAAAATGATGCCTGTGGTATAGACGCTATCCAATCATTACTTGGCTGTACAGTCGGAAAGGGCAATTTAATTTTAAAAAACATCGGTAAACAAGCCTTTACTTTTATAGATAGAAAAGAGAATAAGGCTATGAGATTTTATTTAAAATCTCGAAATAATGGTCTTGAACGTTTAGAGTATCAAAACTATCTACTGAATTCCAGTATAGATGAACTTTTCAATTATAGATATGTGAATATACTCATACCTGAGAAAGCAAGAATATTTTCATCTGTCACCTGTGAAATATGTAATGAACAAACCTCTGAAAACAATATAAGACTACAGGATGGTAAGAAATTATGTCTTGATTGTTATGATGACTATAGTAGGGGGTGGTAATATGAATTTTAAAAAGTTTTTTATTTTTTTTATAATACTTACCACTTTACTAACTAGCTGTTCCAATAGAAAAGATAGTAAGGATATCAAAGCTACCGCGAATTACAAAATCAATACAAAAACCATAACCGATATTAATAATCGAAATGTACAAATACCCAAAAATATAAATTCCCTGATATGTGTTGGTGTTGGTGGACTAAGGTTTACAACTTATATGGACTCTGTGGATTTGGTTGTGGGCGTAGAAAAAAACGAAGTAGATTTAAATATCCAAAAGCCCTACAACTATATAAATAACAAGAAATTCTCCTCTCTTCCTATTATTGGGGACAATGGAACTACATATGATGAGGCAATAGTTAATTTAAATCCAGATATTATCATAGCCTCTCTTGATGGAAGTACTGCTGATAAATTACAACAAAAATTAAATATCCCCGTTGTTACCATTCCAATAGTAGATAATATATTTGATAATAGCTGCTATAAAACCATTGAACTACTAGGAGATATTTATAATAAAGAAGATAGGGCAAAGGATTTAACAGACTACATTAAAAGTCTTCAAAGGGATTTGGACAATCGGACAAAGAATATTCCTGAAGATGAAAAACCCTCTGTCTATGTTGGTGGTATTTCATTTAAGGGGCTCCATGGTTTTGATGGTACAGAAGCCAATTACTCTCCTCTACTAGCTATAAATACTAATAGCCTTGCAGATTTAACCGATGAGAAAGGACCTTTTAACATAGATCTAGAACAGGTATTAAATTGGGATCCTGATATTTTATTTTTAGACATAAATGGAATGAAATTAATCAATGAACAGTATCAATCCAATCCAGATTATTTCAATTCTTTAAAGGCTGTCCAAAATAATGATGTATATTCTCAAATCTCCTTTAGATTTAGTGCCATAAATGTGGAACTGGCATTTGTCAATGCCTACTATATTGGAAAAATCATCTATCCAAATAAATTTGAAGATATCGATCCTATAAAAAAAGCAGATGAAATATTTGAAAAGATTCTAGGTGTAAAATACTATGATAATTTAAAAAACAATAATTATGAATTAAAAGAATTAAAAATTGGGGATTAAAATGGAAAATAAATTATATGAATATAAAAAACTGGAAAATAAAAATAGATTGTCGCTAATGATACTTTTATTTCTCCTACTAATTATATTTATCTTCTCCTTATATACTGGATTATACTATATCGATTTTATTGAAATAATCAAAGGAATATTTGGTAAATCCATGGATTCCAATGTAAATACAATAATATACAATATGCGATTACCTAGAGTTCTAACAGCTACTCTTGGTGGTTTAGGACTTGGCATCACCGGTTGCATTCTTCAAAGCATATTGGCCAACCCACTTGCTTCTGCTTCAACTTTAGGAATTTCCCAAGGAGCTTCCTTTGGTGCTGCTTTTGCTATAATCGTCTTGGGTGCTGGAGTACAGGGTAGTAATGTAGATAGTATGAACTTTTCCAACCCCCTACTTATAAATATTTCCGCATTTATATTTAGCATTTTGATATCATTTTTGATTTTATCATTATCAAAATTTAAAAAGATCAATTCTAAAGGTATAATATTAGCTGGTATTGCTCTAAGCTCCATGTTCCAAGGTGCTACAACATTAATTCAATTCTTTGCTGATGAAGTTCAATTAGCATCGGTGGTATTTTGGACCTTTGGAGATCTAGGTCGAACTAGTTGGAAAGAGGTCATGATTATGGCCTTGGTTATAATTCCCAGTATACTATTTTTTATCTTAAGGTCTTGGGACTTTAATGTTTTGGAAAACGGTGATTCCATATCCATAAGCCTTGGGGTAAATATTAGCAGAGTTAGAGTCCTATCCATATTAATATGTTCCTTTACAATTGCAATTATAGTCTCCTATGTAGGGTTAATAAATTTTATAGGGTTGGCATCTCCTCATATAGTAAGACGTTTTGTAGGTAGTAATCATAGATATCTGCTTCCTGGATCCGCATTGACAGGAGCCATATTGCTTCTATTATCGGATTTACTTGCAAGGTTGATAACCAGTCCAATAATATTGCCAATTGGTGCTATAACATCATTTTTAGGTGCACCTTTATTTATCTATATTCTATTTAAGGAGGATTCCAAAATATGATCATCGTTGAAAATATAAATTTTAAATACCATAATTCCAATAGCATTTTAAAGGATATAGCCTTTTCTGCAAAAGAAGGAGAATGTATAGCCATATTGGGAAATAATGGTGCTGGTAAAAGCACTTTGCTCAAATGTTTAAATAGAATATTAAAACCTCAATCTGGAGTGGTTTATATAGATGAAGATAATATCTTCAACCTATCCTTAAATAAAGTTGCTAAAAATATAGCCTTTGTTGAACAAAATGGCAGTGGAAATGATTTAACGGTTTACGACACTGTAATGCTTGGAAGAAAACCATATATAAGTTGGCGAGAAAGTTCCAAGGATAGAGAAATAGTTGAGAACATATTGGTGGAAATGGATTTGATGGATATGGCAACTAGAAGTTTTAAAGAACTAAGTGGTGGTGAGCAACAAAAGACCATGTTGGCAAGAGCATTGGCTCAACAACCAAGAGTGTTACTACTGGATGAACCCACCAGTAACTTGGATTTGCGTAATCAATATGAAGTGTTGAATACCATAACCTACATATGCCATAAAGAAAAAATCACCTCTATAGTAGTGATTCATGATTTAAATTTAGCCCTTAGATACTTTGATAAATTTATTTTAATAAAGGATAATGAAATATATGATTATGGATACAAGGATATAATCAATCAAGAGAATATATCGAAGGTCTATGGAATAGATGTAAATATATACAATATAAATGATGAAATGATTATTTCACCAATAGTAAATTAAAAAAGAAAGGATAATCTACCTGACCAAAATTTAGACCAAAAATCTAACAATTAAGAGGTCAATTTTTCATTGGCAAAATATAGTTTTGAATTTAAACTAAAAATATTAAAAGAATATATAGAAGCTTTGGGAGATTATCAATATTTCGCTAAAATTTTTTGGCTCTTTGACAAATAGTGTTGGTATACAATAAAATAACAAACTACTTTTATATCAGGCAGTTATATAGCTGCCTGATAATTATTTATTGTTTTTGGACATAGAAAAACACCCCTTATGTTTTTTACTTATGTTATCATAAATGTCTAACATTTGGGGTGCACATAACCAAAAGCTACTCTTTTTTATACTTTTAATAAAATTATTAATGACTTCTAAATGACCATTTGTAACATTGGTATTTAATGAATTTTCTACACATATAAAATATTCTAATAAAGTATTTATAGCTATCTTCATTTTCTCACTTACTGTATCCTTATATAAAACTAAATAATCCTTTAGAATTCTTACATTTAATATCAGATAAAAGAATTTTATAAACCTCATATGTTTTCTGTAAAGTATTATTAACAGATACAGTTTCATTTACCACATCAGATGCACTTTTCCACTTATGAAAGTGTATTCATTTACCAAAGCGGATTATATCGGAAGTATTTTATCTGTTATATCTAAAACAAGACCGTCACTTATTTTTAAACCAAGTGTAGCCTTTAAATTATGTATTTCCTCTACCTGCTCTTTTATTTGTCTAGTTGATAAACCTCTTGCATTCATAGATATTATCCTCTACTAAATTTCAGAAGTATCCTTCTGATGTTTTTTTACTATATGTAACTCAAAACTAGATTCTACATCCTCCAGTACTGATATTTCTTACTCTCCATAGGATGATTTGATTTTCTTGTTTTATATCCATTTCAGGCTTTATTATCATCTGTTTTTCATAGAGTTCATATCCTAAATGATTTTCCCTTTCTGTTTCCAACATATATTGAACTGTACCTCCTAGTAAAGCTTTCAACGCTTCTTGAATATCTCCTACAGATTCGCTATCATACATTTCAATTAAACTTCTTATTCTTTTCTCTCCTTACTAAATCATCTTTTCCCCATTTAAATAACCATATCATAGAGTGCTGTTTTTACAGACTTTTTTCACAGGCTCAATCCGCTCTGGAAAAATCCAACTTTTTTGGGTCACTTTATAACCTTTCTTTTTAATTTATTATTTGAATTACCAATTCGACCATCTCTTCAATATATTCTGACAATTTTTTATCTCCAACTCCTACTAGGTATATGTGGTCATTAGAAATTGGAAGTATCACCTTTTCTGCATTGCTATTCATAACTGCTGAAGACATTTGTTGAGAAATTTCACCATACATTGAATTCTCTATCAGTATCCCTATAGGACCTATGATAATATCCACCTTTTCACAATTATATATCCATGCATTTTCACCGGTAGCTCCGTGTTTAACACCTGCTTTCATCATATTCGAGGTTGCTACCGCATTAGTTCCCACTACAATTAAATCTGAATCCACCTTTTCCAATATTAAATTCTCTGCAAGTCTTCTTCCAAAGCCTCCACCCTGTCCATCTAAAATGGCAATTTTTTTCCTATCCATATAATCTACCTCCAATAATTTACATTCATTATATTATAATTATCAATTTAAAATCAACATATAGATAAATGGGTAAATTATTAAATAGAATGATGAATTAATATAGAATAATTCAATATGGAAATAAACATTGAATAAAGTGATTTATAGAGTTAACTTTGAAGATGTTTATAAAATCCTTCATATATTTAAAAATATGCTCTAGAACCAACAAATTTAGCTATATGAACATTTGACTTTATTTCCTACATTTGTTATTATTTAATAAAGAATTTGCACTAAGCAATAATACTTATCTACATATAATTATCGTGCAGCACGAAGCTACATAGACGGTCAGAAGGCCTGTTTACAACAGATACCTTCTTTTTTTGTGCTCTTTTTTATTTAAGTTTACACACCAGTTCATCATACAAGGAGAATATTATGAAAAATGATAATTATAAAACTATTCCTAAAGAACTTTTTGATATTTTAAAGGAAATTCCCAAAGCCGCCTTAGCTTATTCCGGAGGAGTGGATTCAAATTATTTACTCTATGCTGCAAAAAATTGTGGTGTCGATATTAAACCCTACTACATAAAATCAGATTTTCAACCTGAATTCGAATTAAAGGATGCCATTGAATATGCGAAACAATTGGGATTTGATTTAAGGATAATTCCTCTAGATATATTAAAGTTTAAAGAGGTATATTCCAATTCAAAAAAAAGATGTTACCACTGTAAAAGAAACATTCTATCTAAAATATTGGAGGAAGCCAATATGGATGGATACGAAATTCTTCTAGATGGAAACAATGCCAGCGATATGGAATCGGATCGTCCAGGTATGACTGCTGGTAAGGAATTAAATATTATCTCCCCTTTACGGATAGGAAATTTAACTAAGGATTTAATTAGATATTATTCTAAAAAAGCTAATTTACCAAGTTGGAACAAACCCGCTTATTCCTGTTTGGCAACTAGAATTACTACGGATACAAAAATAGAAAAAAGTCTTCTTATCAAGGTGGAAAAGGCTGAAAACTTCTTATTCGACCTTGGCTTCGATGATTTTCGTGTAAGGGTACTAAATGGAGAGGCCAAAATTCAATTAAAGGAAGATCAAATATTTAAATTGATAAAAAACAGAAAAAGAATATTGGATAATTTCTCAAATATATTTAAATCTACCAATTTGGATTTAAAAACAAGAGACTAGGTGATAATATGAATGATTTAAAATTGATGAATTTATTAAAAGAAGTTCAAAATGGAGGCAGAACTCCAGAGGAGGTATTGGAGTCTATAAGAACAAACCCCTTTACCGATTTAGGTTATGCCAAAATTGACAACGAAAGAAAAATGAGACAAGGCGTTCAAGAAGTTATTTACGGTGCCGGCAAAAGTATTGAGCAAATTGATGGAATTGTTAAGAGCATGTTGGAAAACAATTATAAAAACATTATAATCACTAGATTAAATGAAGAATACGCCAATATTTTAAAGAAGAAATATAATTTAACATACTCTTCCATGGCTAAATTTGGAATAGTGAATTATGAGGAGGAACGGGATAAAAAAGGGAATATTGTAATTGCTTCCGCTGGTACAAGCGATATGTCTGTAAGCGAAGAAGCAGCATTGACTGCTGAGGTTCTCGGAAATAATGTAACTCGACTATACGATGTAGGCGTTGCAGGATTACATAGATTACTAGCACATTTGCCATCCCTTAATTCTGCTAGGGTAATAATTGCAATAGCCGGAATGGAGGGAGCTCTTCCCAGCGTCATCGGTGGATTAGTAAGTTGTCCTATTATTGCTGTTCCTACTAGTGTGGGTTACGGAAGCAATCTAAGAGGTGTAACAACGCTTTTAGCAATGTTGAACTCCTGTGCTTCAGGGGTTTCCGTAGTAAACATAGACAATGGATTCGGTGCCGGTTTCATAGCAAGTAGAATCAATAAAATGGAGAGTGTAAAATGAAAATACTTTATTTAGAATGTAGTATGGGTGCTGCTGGAGATATGTTAATGGCATCTTTATTAGAGCTTATTCCGCAAAAAAATGATTTTATCGATAAAATAAATAATTTAGGAATTCCCGGTGTTAAAATCACTTATGAAAAAAGTGAAAAATGTAGCATTACTGGAACGAAAATATCTGTTTCCATAAATGGTGTTGAAGAAATAACAGAGGATATACTCTCTAAAAACCCTATTGAACATGGTCATAGTCATGAACACGGTCATAGCCATGAACATGGCCATAGTCATGAACACGGTCATAATCACGAACACGGTCATAGTCATGAACATGGTCATAATCATAATGGGATGAAGGATATAGAAGAAATAATCACTTCTCTTTCCATACCTGACAATATAAAAAACGACGCCCTAAGTGTTTATCAATTGATTGCTGAGGCAGAATCTAAATCCCATGGCAAGCCAGTTGAACAAGTTCATTTCCATGAAGTTGGAACCATGGACGCCGTTGCAGATATTCTAGGAGTATGTATGCTTTTAGACGAAATCAATCCTGATAAAATAGTAGTTTCACCTATTAATTTAGGCTATGGTCAAGTTAGATGTCAACATGGAATACTACCCGTTCCTGCACCTGCAACAGCATACATATTAAAAAGTGTTCCAACTTATTGCGGAAATATCGAGGGGGAATTATGTACACCTACAGGAGCAGCCCTATTAAAATATTTTGCAGATGAATTCTCTACACAACCTCTAATGTCCATTTTAGAAATAGGTTATGGAATGGGGCAAAAGGATTTTCCACAAGCTAATTGTATCAGATCATTTTTAGGAGAAACCAAAGATAGCGATGAAAAAATAATAGAGCTCGTCTGTACCCTAGACGATATCACTGGAGAGGATATAGGATATACCATGGAATTACTATTTAAAAACAACGCTGTTGATGTTTTCATAGTGCCTATTCAAATGAAAAAAAATCGTCCTGGCAATTTATTGGTATGTAATTGTAAACCAGAAGATGAAAAAAATTTGTTAAAAATAATTTTAAAACATACCTCTACATTAGGAGTTAGAAGATATATTACTGAAAGATACACTATGAATAGGACAAATATGGTTTTAAATACCATTTACGGTGAGGTAAATGTAAAAAAATCCTTTGGACACGATATTGTAAAAACTAAATTCGAATATGAGGACCTTGTAAAAATTGCTAAAGAGCAAAATCTATCCTTAAATGAGGTTAGAATGGAATTATATAAAAAATATCTTTAAAACAATTCTTACTTTTTAAGGATTATTAATAAAAAAAGACAGATAAAAATTATCTTAACCCCTAAATCCGAATAAGGATTTGGGGGTTTTGAAATATCGAAATATAATTTAAAACTTTGGCTCTTTGTTAAATAGTATTGGTATATAATAAAATACAGGAGGTTAGGATGAAAAAATATTTTAACAACAAATTATTAAATTTAGCTGTAGCCGTGTTTCTAGTCCTTATTTCAGTTTTAAGCATAGCTATAAAAGGATTTACCTTAGACAAGATACTTATTCTTCCATTCTCATGGATTATAATGATAACCTGCATTAATGATATTATAAGAATGATAAAATTCTACAATAAATCAAAACATTTAAAAATTTTAAAAATATATTCTAAAAAAAATGTATTCCATTTTTTATCAGCTATTTTCTTAATAGTTTTCCTACCTATTGTTACATATTTTGAAAGTGATTTAATAGATTTACTACATATGTATCCAATGTATATATTAATTCCCTTAATTCCTTCCATGATACTTGGCCTTGGAACTTTTTTAGGAGCAATGGTAGAAACCTATACTAGAAATAATACAAATATATATCTAGTACGAGATGGTTTTGGTGGAGTTGATCTTTATACAGTAAATTTAGGAGTTTTTGAAGATGGTTTTATTATAGAAACATATATTTTTAAATATTCTAATATTAATTATATTGAAGAAAAAGGAAATGATTTATATCTCTATGGTACAAATGATTCTAATGACAAGGAAAATAGAGATTTTAAAATAGTAGTTCAGACTATAGAAACTAAGAAAAATCTAATGAACTTCATTCAAAAGAATTCCTTATAATAAATTTAAAAGAAGCTATTTCCCATAGAGCCTATAAGATTTTATGGGAAATAGCTTCTTTTTTGCTTTTATTTAAATGTTGATTTTGCTAAAAGTTCTTTTACTTGATTATCTGTTAAGTCTGAATGATAAAATAATTTATAAAATTCTTTTGTTTCTTTTACCATATCATACTTATAAATATCCGGATAAACTAAATTCCCTAACCATTTTATACCTATTATTCTATTGGCATTTGGTGGTGAGCCTAGCCAATCATATGGTTCACCGGGAGCTTCATAATATTTATTATCCTTTATGGCCTGTAAATCCTTCCAAACAGGATCATCTCCAACTGTATCATAGATGCTATCATTTAAGAACATTATTATATTAGGATTCCAAAGGGTAACTTGTTCCATTGAAACTTCTTCCCAACTTTGACTGTTTTTAGATTCCTCTTTATATACATTTTCTGCTCCAATAAAATTAATTACTTCTGCATGAATACTACCTTCTGAATTAGTTTGTAAACCTGAATCCCCTCGACCATAGTAGACAGTAATTTTATCCTTAATAGTTTCTCTTTTTTCCTTTACATCTTCTAATGTTTTTTCTATGTATTCTGCTTGCCTATTGGTACTTTCTTCTTTGTCTAATAATTTCCCTAAGGTCCTATAAGCATCTGCTGTATTTTCTAGCATACACTCTACAAATATTACTGGAATATTCGTTTGTTCTTGTAGTCCATCTAAATCTTCTTTCATGGATTCTTTAACTTCTCCAACATCTATTATTACATCTGGACTAGCTTTTATCATTTCCTCATAGTTCATACTTGCATTTTTACCATAAAATGTTCCTATTACAGGTAGGTTTACTAAATCATCAGGCAAGTATTTCTTCAGACTTTCTGACGGTTCACTTCCCCATCCTACTAACATATCTGGTGCTATAGTAAACATCATCATTTGAGCAGGATTTCCGGCTACGGCAATTTTAGTGATTTTTTCCGGTAATTGTACTTCTCTTCCTATTGAGTCTATTACCTTACCATTTTCACCAAATTCAAAAGAATAGAACTTGTCAACTTCCTTTCTCTCTTCTACTATTTGCGTCTCAGCTGTTTCTTTTTTTCCACTAGTTGGCTTACCTGCATTATTGTTATTACATGCTGTTATTGTAAAAATAGCTACTAATAATAAGGCTACTATGGATAATCTTTTTCTAAAATTCTTCATATTTTACTCCTTTTTTAGACTAACCATATTTCCATATTTAAAAAATTCCCTATGACGTCCTGAATTTATAGTATCTATTACTCCTTGTTTATTCTTAACTATAAATCCCGACAAATCACTTACTCCATACTTAAATAATATTGGTGTTATTGGTGTACTTGGTCCAACCATTATTGTTTTTTTATCTTTACTAAGTTCTAGTAATCTTGGAAATGTTTTATTTACAATTGTTGAAGAGGTTATGAATATATAATCAGATTTAGGAAGTAGATATTCACATGCTGAGTCAGGATAGTCCCCTTTTCTTGGATTTCTTTCAATTATATATAAATCACAAATATCTTTTATTTGTTTTTCTAAAAAAGGAAAATGTCCTATTACAGAAACCTTCTTTCCTACTACTATTTCCCTGTATACATCAAAGGCATCTTTGTTACTAAAATCCACTTTGTTTTCTTCTGCTTTACTAAAAGTATTATAATATGCATTTATTGCTGCTAAGCCTAAGGAGCTTTCTCTAAAATTCCAAGATTTAGTTAATTTAGCTACATCTTTTAATTCTTTTCCTATTAGGGACTTGGTAAAGCTATATGCCATAGAATCGATATTTATTGTCATTCCTAACCCGATATTTTCATTGGTTTTTATCCAGCTCCAATGCCTGCCTATAAAATAATCCTTTATTATTAAATTAGAAGGGATGTTTTCTATTAATTCATCATAAATTTCAAAAAAGTTATTTTTTCTCATAATATTGTTCTCCATTACATGATTTACAAATAATCCTATTATCTTTTATTATTTCATTGCCATCTAATATTTCTTCATGGCAAATACTACATTTTTCAACTCTACATGGTGGACCTGGTAAATCCTCTTGTTTTATTTTCACCCTTACCTCTTCTATAGTAAATAGTTCTTTATCTGAAAATCCATTAAAAAACTCTACAAGATCCTGTCCCTCTTTTGCATACTCATTGAATTTTTTATATATTCGAAAAGCCTTTTCTTTTTTAATATCGTAAAAAGTTGCCGCCATTTTCCCAAAGGGTTTTACTTTTAAAGTTCTTTTACCTATTTTACATCCTGTTACAGTTCCTATTGCATCAGCTAAACATCTATCTGTTTCAATAAATACAATTAAATCCCTATAGGCTTTAGGATTGCTTATACCTAATAATTCAAGTCCTAATCTAGCCATTCTTACGCCTAAAACCTGCCCTGAACATAGATGTCCATGATAGTTGGAAGCCTCTTTTAAATCCTCATTAAAACTATTAATCAATATTACACCTGCCTATTACCAGTATTCCTATATTTTTATATTTAGGTAAATAATAAGGATAGTTCTTATTATTTATATTTATTAATTTTCCTTTTACTCTATTTTCATCTAATTTACTTGAGCTATATGAATTATAATATTCCTTTGCTTCTTTAAGGTTTTTTAATGGTTGTCCAAACTCCCCATTATAAATTATTTTTTTATAGTCTATTTTTTTATTCTGTAAAATTTTCTCAACATCTTCTATTTTTTGTTTTTTTAAATCATATAACCCTTTTCTTCGACTTGTATTTTTAATAATTACCAATGTTTTACATTTATCTAGTAAAAATTCTAAATTATAGTTCATATCTAAAAAATGACTTGCTATAATACAATCTACAAATTTCTTTTCTTCTAATACTGTCCTATAGTCCTTATTTATTGTTTCAATATTATCAATACTTTTTTCTAAAATTATTTTATTTAGCTTCCCTATAACCTCTTTATTAATATCTATACAAAATATTTTTTCAGAATGTTCTGATAAGCTTAAGGATAAATACGACAAGCCGCAACCAATGTCATAAATAGTTCTTTTTCTTCCAATTGTATTTAATAATATTTCTGCTAATTCTTCATTAAATAAGGTATATTCTGACGCCCTCTTATAAAGTTTAATTTTCTCTTCAGTCCATACAAAACTCATATTTTATACTCCGGTATTAACATAAATTCTTCCCTTCCCCTATATTTCATTTTTTCTATATGAAGATTAATCTTGTAAATTTTTGATAAAATCTCTTCTGTTAAAATTTCTCTAGGATTTCCCTTAACTAATATTTTTCTATTATGAAGTACTAAAACTTCATCAAAAAACATATAGGAAAACTGTGGATGATGTGTTGATTGAATAACTGTATATCCTAATTTTGCCAACTCTTTAGATTTGTTTAAAATTAAAATCTGATTTCCATAATCTAAATTAGATGTTGGCTCGTCCATGACAAGTACCCTTGCATCCTGCATTAAGGCTCTGGCAATTAAAACCAATTGTCTTTCCCCACCAGATATTTCCTTGTAGCCTCTATTGGCTAAATGTGATATTCCCAATAGTTTTAATTTTTCCAAAGCATTATTTTTTTCTTCCTTGCTTACCCCTGTAAATTTATTTGCCCTAGTATTTGCCCCCATCTCAACTACATTAAGTACCTTATGATTGAAGGTTGGATAATGAGACTGAGGAATATAGGCAATTAACCTTGCTCTTTCTAAAGGATTTAACTTATTGATTTCAATACCATTTACTAAAACCTCTCCAGATTTAATATTTAACATTCCAAAAATTATTTTAAATAAGGTAGTCTTACCTGCTCCATTTTTTCCTAGTATACCTAAAACAGAACCTTCTTCTACTTTAAATGAAATATTATCTAAAACTAATTTTTCATTATAAGCAAATGATAAATTTCTTATTTCCAACATTTAATCGTAACCTTTCTTAAAAATTAAATATAAAAATAATGGCGCTCCTATAAAAGATGTTAATATTCCTATAGGTATTTCCGATGTTGCAACAGTTCTGGCAATATTATCTATTATTAATAAAAAAATAGCCCCTACTAAGCCTGATGTTGGTACAACAAATCTATAATCATTTCCCACTAATATTCTAGAAAAATGCGGAATTATTAAACCTACCCAGCCAATCATTCCTGTTATGGAAACACATGCTGAAGTCATTAAAGTTGTTGAAACAACTATTAAAAGCCTAACTATTTTCACATTTACTCCCATAGTTAAGGCCTCTTCTTCACCCATAGTAAGTAAATTCATTTTCCATTTTAATATCATTGAAATAACTATCCCTATGGTAATTGGAGGTATTATTAATTTTAAATCTCCAATTCTAGCCGATGCTAAAGAGCCCATTAACCAATATGTAATTGAGGGCAAGGTGTTATCTGTATCTGCAATTAATTTTATAAAGCTAATTAAAGCAGAAAAAATAGAACCTATAGTCATTCCCGATAAAACTAAACCAAGTATTCTATCTATTTTAAACTTTAAACTTACAAAATATGTAATGGTTACAGCAATTATTCCCATACTAAATGCCAAAAACGAAGTTGCTGTATATCCTAAGGTTAAGAACAAGCCTAAAGCTGCCCCAAAACCCGCTCCTTGACTGGCACCTAGAATATCTGGTGAAACCATTGGATTTTGAAATAAAGCTTGATAATTTGAACCAGCTATTGACAAGGCCCCTCCTACAAAAACCGCCGCTATAATTCTTGGAGCTCTTATTTTAGTAATTATTGTAATAATTTCCGTTGAAATATTTTCTGAGTTACTATTAAAAAAAGACCTTACAAATTCAAATAGCTCTTTAGGATAAATAGGGTATCTTCCTATAGCAAAAGATATAATTATTAATAGAAGTAAAAAAACAAATAAAAAATACATTATATTATTTTCTTTTTTAGCTATAATAATCCCTCCTAAATTTTTCAAATTCGTTATGTATATATAAATATAACCTTTTCCAAGGTTTATGTCAATTTACTTTATCTATTTTCACAAAAAAAGACCCTATATTCAATTTGATATAAGGTCCTTCTTAAAATTTTTATATTTAATTTAAAATACAAATGCTGTTTTGTTTTTTATAAATACATCCCAAATGTATACTGCTATGGCTATAAGTAATATTTCATATTTTTCATCTATAATTTCTATTGACATTTCTTCGTAATTTCTAAACCCCTGTCTTAAAGACTTGATTTTTCCAATATTTTCTAGTTCAAAAACCTTGTTTTCTTTATTAAAGGATATATGCTTATTTAAATCATAGAATTTAATATCTATTTCTATAAACTTATCCTCTACTTTAGATTTTATACTACCTAGTTCTTCTTGATTTTTTAATAATTTATATTCTTTATTCATATCGTAAAAATTTCTTTCTACCTTTAATACTTCATTCTTTTCCTTGTCGAAAAAAACAAAATTCGCCCCTTTAGAAAAGGTTTCTCCTATAAAAGCATCAAAATAAGAAGCTGAATCTCCAACTTTTTCACCAATATAAACAGGCTCTTCCTTTTCTTCTTTATATATTTTAAATCTATCCTTAACATATTTATCAATTTTTATATTATATTCCATAGCAACCTCCTCGTATAATAATATATTTTTATTATATCATGTATATTTAATTAAGTAATTTTCAATTTATCGTAGAGTAAGGAAATATTTAATATCCATT
>DUUN01000696.1 GCA_012841535.1 Gallicola sp.
AAACAAAGTTAAGAAGATTTTTTGGCAAGCACCTATATTCCTTATACTTACCGATGGGAATTATTTATGGCTATATAGAAATCTATGCAAATAGTATCAATAAAAAAACACCCTGGTTAAATAGCGGAGATATCAAAAATAAGAAAACAAGTGATACGATTTTCATAATGGGTAGTGGGCGCTCTATAAATAACTATTCTGAGAAACAATGGAAAGATATTGTAAATTCAGATTCATTGGGCTTCAATTTTTGGTTGTTGCATGAGTTCATACCGTCCTATTATATGTATGAATTGCCTAGAGATAAGAAAATGAAAGAAGATTTTCTTTACAATCTTGAGCATGTTGAAGAGGAGTATAGGAATACGCTAATTTTTTTAAAAGAAGGAAATAACGGTAAAAAGAATTCTAGAGTTATACCAACCAATATTTTTAAACAAACAAAAGTGCTTTTTAATCCAACTATTCCAATAATAGAAGTTAGTCAGTTAGAGAGAGCATTAAAATTTATTCAAAAAACTATTAACAAAAAAGATAATAGAAAAATAGTTGTATTTAATAAAAGAGCTTCTTTATTCTCAGCGGTATTATTTTCTTATTTATGTGGATATAAAAATATAGTTTTATGTGGAGTTGATCTCAATAATACTTCTTATTTTTATGAGGAAAATGCTAAAGAAATTATTAATCGAGGTCTTAGAGTACCGAACACAGGGCAAAGAGGCAATATTCATAAAACAGATAATTCAGAGTACGGAGAAGTTACTATAAGTGAGCTGCTCAAAGGATTAGATAATGTTATACTTAGACCCAATAATATAATGTTATACACAGGTTCAAAAGAAAGCGCTCTATATGATTGGTTACCATACTACTGGGAAGAGTGATAATTATGATTGTTCAGAAAAGTAAGTTTAATAAATTTTATCAATTTCTTTTTGTAATTTATGTATTATACGCTTTTTCCAATAGACTATTGGAATATATGAGTTTTACAAATATGTCTTCATATATTATTTTAGCGGGATGTGGAAATTTAATTCTTTTATCCGTCATAGTTAAGAAAAGAGTCCATAAAATACAAGCTTTAGTATTACTTACTATATTTGCTGGAGTAATAACTAAAATATTGTTTACAGGAGATTTAACAAGCGGTAAATCATTGTTTTTGATTACTAGTAATTTAGGGCTTGCATTAGTGTTAAATCAAGAGATGAGGTTTAAAAGAATTCTATATGCATTTCTTTCTTTTATATTTATTTATTACTCATATTTCATGATTAACGGAACTAATGTTAAGTTAGTTCAAGACCAAATGAGCAAAAATCATATAAATATTAATATAATATTCGCAGTTGCTTTACTCTTGATAATTGTAAATAAAAACCGAAAAAGGCCTTATATTAATATTATTTTAAGCACCCTTGCATTCGTAATTTCAGTTTGGTCGCAAGGCAGGGGAGGCATAATAGCTACAGGAATCTTGGTGGTTTTCATTCTCTTGGATAGCTTCAAGGATCTTTCAGTAAAATTTAAAATGCTCATCAGTACAATTGTCTTGATGGTCCTGTTATATGCAATTAAAAATAATATGCTTTTTGATTCATATTTCGAAGTTTTTTATAGAAAAGAATTTACAACAGATATTAGATTTTCGA
>DUUN01000775.1 GCA_012841535.1 Gallicola sp.
GTTATCTTTGCGGACAGGGTTAAACTCTAAGGGGAAACCCTTCTATTACTACTTACACACTTTTTGGGATAGTGTCGAGATTTTTTTACTATTTTTGCATTGCATGTGTCGGGTGAGTGTTATTTTTTATTTAACACCTTAAGGATAAATACTTTATCTGACACATACAACTTTTATTTGAGACTTTTAGGTCAAACAATTAATTAAAAATGTCGCTTAACTTTTTGTCCCAAATAAGTTGGCAATTCCAAGTCTATGATTTTACTACTATTCATTTCAATTATCACTTTTTTTGTAATAAACTTATTAGATGGATCAACATCAAGTTTTGTTGCCTCAATTATTGTTTATATTATTGGATTATTTTTTAGTTATAATGTTGAACACGATAAGAGGAGATATAGTATAAAACTTTTTTTTATTGTTTATACCATATATTTAACTTCAGCGTATATCTTTAGTCTTTCATTCCAAAATGGTAATTATTTTCTTTTATCTGACCCTATAAATTATTTACATGAGTTTTCTTTTAACAGAGATAATAGTTTTGAATTCTATCTTCAATATTTTTATGATGGTTATTTTAAATTGTCTGACAATAACGTTTTGTATAATGCATATGTACGATTATCTGCTTTATTTGCCAATTCTTTTTTAGATGGTGGTAGTGTGCTCTATGCAACTTTGTTAAACACTCTTTTCGGAATACTTTCAACTACTGTTTTATATAGAATATTATTAAGATATTTTTCTACAAAAAAAGCATATAAATATGCGTTGTATTTTTCATTACTTTCATTATTCCATTTTTATTCAGTCGTTATTGTTAGGGATATAATCATTGCGTTTTTTTATTTGTTAGTTATTGAAGTAGTTTTAAAAAAGTACTCAACTAAAAATTTAATAAAATTACTCGTTTTATTACTTATAGTTTGGGGAATTAGATTGTATTCTGGTCTATTTATTATCGTTTTTATATTGTATTATGTATATGTGCCCTTACGTAACTCAAAATTCAAACCAATTATCTTACCTTTATATATCTTGTTGTTAATATTTCTTGTCATTACTTCAAGTATAGTCGTTGAACAGTCGTTAGAAGAAATTAAACTATATCAAGAATTTAGTATAGAAAAAGGAGAAGTAAGTGGTGGTTTGTCTAATTATCTCCTTAATTTGCCTTTTGGGATAAAACAAGTGGCGTTAACTATTTACTCTCAGTTTCATCCTTTCCCTCCTTACGCCCCTTTATTGTCTGCAACTACTTTTTCTCAGTATTATATGAGCGTGCTTACTTTCATTTACTCTGTTTGGTGGGCATTTGTATTTTTCCCTTTGTTATTATTTTTATTTCTTAAGGGGGTTTTAAAAAAAATGCCAATTGAGTTTAAATTGTTATTTAGTATTGCAATCATATTTATAATGGCTAATACTGCTCATATTGATATCAGGAGAATGATGCCAGTTTATCCTATTATCTATCTTATATTTTTAAATGTAAAAGACTATATAATTCCTCGAAAAACTTACCGTAGAATTAACAACTTAATTTTATTCCTTTTTTTATTATTTTCGGCGATATATCTATTTTTAATTGGTTAGTTTTATGAAAGTCCTAATTGTTGTTCCATCTTTCAGAAATGGTGGTACCATCACTTCTCTAAAAAATATTGTCACAAGTATCGATTTAATTAAGCATCAAATTGATGTATTTGCTATAACAAATACAGGTCCAAATAGAGATTTCTTTGCTAATTATGTAAATGTTTTGGGGCAAAACTTGGATAATGAAATGTTAAAAACGTCACTCAAGGTTTCATTAAAAAAATCGGTCTTTAAACTAGTGAAGTCTGTAAAAAAAACATTAGAGAAGATAGGTATTGATATATCACCAATAGCTTTTAAAACTGTAGTTCGAAAATTAGAAAAAAATAATTATGATTTAGTTATAGCTTTTCAGGAAGGGCAAGCTACTAGGTTTGTAAGTTACTTTAATAAAATTAGAAAAGTTTCTTGGGTACGTTGTGATTATAGCAATATGTTAAGTGTTTCAAAAGCCAAACCTCAACACAGATTGTACTCGAAAATTGATAAAATTGTTTGTGTAAGCGAATATACTAAAAATGTATTCATAAATTTAGTACCTGAAGCAGCTTCAAAAACAATTGCTATACACAATTTAATATCTGATAACATGATTATAGAAAAGTCAGATGTTATTAAGGAAATAGGTTTTGATTTTGATGGATTTAAAATTGTTTCTCTTGGAAGAATTGATCCAGTAAAAAGATTCTCATCAATCCCTAAGATAGTATATGACCTTAAAAATAGAGGGTTAAACTTCAAATGGTATATCATAGGGGGGGGTACTGGCTCAGAAAATGAATTATTAAAGAATAGAATATCTGAGTTTTCAGTACAAGAAGAGTTGTTACTTATTGGAGAAAAGAATAATCCTTATCCATATATCAAAGAAGCTGATTTGTTAGTGTCTACATCGTTTTCAGAAGCTTGTCCAAATGTTATCAATGAAGCTAAAATTCTGGGTACACCTATAGTGGCAACTGACTTTGGTTCTGTCTACGAGTTTATTGAAGATAATGTTAATGGATTGATATCACCTATTGAAACTATCGCTGATAAAATAGAACAAATGATTTCAAACGAAGCGACATATA
>DUUN01000750.1 GCA_012841535.1 Gallicola sp.
AAAATCTTCTGAAAACTTTTGCGCCCTGTTGCAAAGCCTATTCCTACATTAATTTTTTTAACTTTTTCCATTCTTATACTTGTATGATGTATTAGTAATTAATCACACCATACTCTCCTTTCTGTTTTAACTTTGTTATAATCAATAGTAACACTGTGGACTTTTTATTTTATTCTATAGCTTTGACTATTCTAAGGAGTGTATTGCCACAGTTTTATCTAAATCATTTATAGTTGGATAAGTCTTTGAACTTTCATTTCACGCAAGTCTATGATGGTAAAACCAGGTGGATAAACACAGTGATTATATTACAAAGGAGTAACGCTTATGATTTATGTCGGCATCGATATTGCCAAACAAACACACTTTGCAGCTATTATGAATTCTGATGGTGAGATATTGGTATCTCCCTTCTCATTCACAAACGATCTTAATGGTTTTCAAAAACTATTAAATCAACTTAATTCCTTCCCAATTAATGAAATGTTTATTGGTATGGAATCTACTGCTCACTATGCTGAGAACCTAACTAGTTTTCTTTTTACCAGAGGCTTTCAAGTTTGTATTATCAACCCGATTCAAACATCCTCTTTACGAAAATCAAATATTCGTAAAACTAAAACCGATTCCGTGGATACTTATCTTATCATCAAAGCTCTTACGCTTAATCACTATCGCTTATTTTCGGAACGTGACTTTGATTCTTTGCAATTAAAAAACCTCTGTCGTTTCCGTCAAAAACTCATGAAGGCGAGGACAAAGGTTAAAATTCAACTTGTGACTTATGTGGATTTACTCTTCCCTGAACTCCAGTATTTCTTTAAATCTGGTATTCATGGAAAGGCTTGTTATGCTCTATTAAAAGAACAACCAAATCCCGACAAAATTGCAAAAATGCATCTCACAAGGCTAACCAACCTTTTATCTAAGTCCTCAAGGGGACATTTTAACCAGTCTAATGCTGTACGTTTAAAAGAGCTTGCATCACAATCTGTCGGTATAAAGAATTCTACACTATCTTTGCAAATTTTTCAATCAATTCAACAGATTGAAATGTATACAGCACAGTTAGCTGAAGTAGAGTCTTCCATTCAAGACATCATGAACAAAATAGATTCTGTTATAAAAACAGTACCGGGTATTGGCTCTTTAAATGGTGCAATGATTATCGGAGAAATTGGTGATATCAATCGTTTCGAAAAAACTTGTCAGCTTCTTGCTTATGCCGGCCTAGATTCTTCCGTTTACCAGTCTGGTAATTTCACAGCGGCTAGAACTCGAATGTCTAAGCGTGGCTCAAAGTTACTACGCTATGCATTAATAAATGCAGCATGGCAAATAACCTTGCATAACAAGACCTTTAAAGATTATTACGATTTAAAAATTTCTCAGGGTCGACGTCATTACAATGCATTAGGTCATGTAGCTCATAAATTGGTTCGTGTCATCCATAAAATGATGACGGATAATGTTGCATTTAACCTAACCTAGTCTTACCTAAAACTATATTTAATTTTGAAAGCACCTTAAATGATGCTTTGTTTACTATACACTTTTTTAATCAAAAACTTTTTTCAAAAAATTTGATTTTTCTATTGACTATTCATAGTTGGTCTCCTCTATCTTAATTGCTAATGACTCATATATGAGCTTTAGCTACTTTTTCTTTTCATTGGCGTGTAACCTGCTATTTGTCTATAATACTCTATAATTTGTGGAGTAATCTTGTCCCACGTGTATTTAGAAGCTGT
>DUUN01000260.1 GCA_012841535.1 Gallicola sp.
AATTCATCTGTATAAGACTTTCTTTTAGACATTTAAGTTACCTCGCCATTTCATATTAATTCTTAATCTCATTATAACATAACTTATTGTCTATATAAAACTTGTTTTAATTATTGTAGCCTATCCATAGTTTCGATTTTAAGCTCATAAACAATTTTTTATAACTTCATCTTTTCCTAAGCAAAATTGTTTAAATCTTAATCAAACTATAAGTATATGGCGAGAAAAGGTTGAATTTATATGGGTTTAATTGTATAGCTAATGTACTATTATAATGAACTAAATTATTAAGTTCATCTTTTTCAATCGTATCTTTATTCATTTTCTCTCTTAAGTAAATCGCTCGTTCAAATAAAGTAAATTCTCCTATATCTAAAACATCCATATAATTATCTGGAATTGATCCTAAATCGTAATTCATTAATTCTTTTATTTTAATTAATACATCATCTATACTTAAATTTTTCTCAATTAATAATTGTTCAATTTCATTTTTTGGCCGTTTATGAAGTATTGCTGATAAAAAATTATAAATAATCTGGTAATCTGTACAATCAGAATACTTCTTTAATTCTGCAATCATTCGGAGATTGAGTGCTTTTCTATAGAATGAAGCAGTATCATTAATATCTAAAAGATGTTCTCTCACATGTACTTCAATAGGTTTAAAATCATTAAATTCTATCAGTTTTATTTCAGGTTTTTCTAAATTTTCAAAATACATAATATTTCCCGTATTTTCAAAATATTTCTTTTCAATTTGTGACCGTTGTGCTTTATTTTTTTTCATCGCACTTTCATGTAGAAATAATGCGTATTTTAAAAAAACGTGATCATGGGATAATATTAAGAGTGTTCTGTTATTTTGAAGTTGATAAATAATATCAAGAATAATCTTTCTTCTATAATCATCGAATGATGATGCAGGATCGTCAATAATTAACATTTTGTCATCTTTAATTAATAGAAATAATACTAACGATAACATGTTTTTTTCTCCAAATGATAACCCATTCACTCTATGTTGTTGTTTATCATCTTTTATATGATATAATCTAAATTCTGCTTTCTTTTCATCATCATTGAATTTATCTAAAGCAAATTCATACGGTATGCTTAATTTTTTTACATATTCATTTATGACCTTCAAATTACTACCAACCATTTCTTTAAATGTACTTTTCATATTTCCCATGAGAATTTTTACTTGTTCTATCATTGCATTAATTTGAATAATTATCTGTTTTAACTCAGGAAATACGCTATATGTATTTTCAGAAAGATTTAGTGGATTTATATTTGAGGGGTTCATTTCCGGATTTCTAGTGCTTCTTATAAAATCCAAGACTACATGTAAATCTTCTGATATTTTTATAGCATTTAATAGCTGTGTTTTGAACAATTTAATTTCTTCAATGTCAGTAAAATCTGTTGGGCGATTAACTTTCAACACATTAAAATCAACCTTTGAATCTTTTATAATTGTAAAATTTTTAGGGGTAATCATTTTTATTGATTCGATTAAATTTATAGTCTCATCACTTAAATTCGTGTCGCAAAATGGGCAAATTTTATTTTGATAATTTGTGTTAATTGTCAAACCTTGTAATTTCCAATTAATAACATCTAATCCTTGTGCTTTTATGAAATTAGTTGACTCAGGAAATGATATCAATTTAATAACATCATTTTCAAGTTGATATAACTTAGCAGTTCGCGGTAATGAACCTTCTTTTGTTAGTTTCCCAGTAAATTCTCTTTTCACTATTTCAATTTGATCTAAGAAATTTTGAATTTTAATTCCTTGATTGTCTAAATCTACTATTAATTTTGATATTTCACTTTTGATATTATTTATTTTCTTTATATCACCAAAAAAAACAGTATATACATCGGTGGAAAAAGTTTGTTCAATAATGAGATTATTGGATGTTTCTAAATTAAAATACCTGTATTGGCTAGGATCAACTTCCACTCCATCAACAAGAACTTCCACTTCTGAACTAATACTATCTATTCGTTTATTAAATTCTAAATCTTTCTTCATTAATCCTTCTGCAATAGATGTTTTTCCACTTCCACTTATTCCAAATAAACTATTCACTTTTTTTTCGATTATATTAAATGATAGATGTGATAAATTTTTGTAGTTTTTAATGCTAATATTCATATTTTTCCCTCCAAATCAATGTTATTTTCTTTACAAAGTTGAACAATTTTTCTCTTTATTTTAATCGTTGGCTCATGTTTCCCAGTTTCCCATCTATTAATAGAGGCAAAAGAAACATTAAGCAAGTCTGCAAATTCTTGTTGAGATAAAATTAGTTTTAGTCTTAATTCCTTCACTAGTCGTTGGTAATCCATAAT
>DUUN01000109.1 GCA_012841535.1 Gallicola sp.
GAATGCCGTATTTGCTACTAGACCGTATAATAGTATAGAGTTAGGGTAGATTACGTTGAATAACCCGAACTGTGATAGAGAAATAATGCTTGATGAGTGAGAAATACTATTTTTGAGTCAATGTAAAACTGCATAAATCCACTATTGAAAGGTAATACATAGTTATATATGACGATAATGAGACCAGGGCATTCACCCTGGCTGTATCATTTTTTTCTCTTTTTTTTAGTAGACTTCTTATCGTCTACTAAAAAACGGAAAGCTTTATATCCGTATTGAGAAGCGTATAGCCGCTTTCCGTTTTTTAAGGTAATATATTTACTATAACTTATTCCTTATTAATAGAAGGTCTCCTCCAAGGCCTTCTATTAATTTATTTTATATAACGATTTTCACCATGGACAATTATAGCACAAAAAGGAAAGGCTTACAAGTGTGATGTTAATATTTTTTAACATTATGTTGCATAATCCCAACCAAATATGTATAATATAATTAAAGAGAGGAGGAGGTGTTAATAGTGGGCAACTTTGCCCAAATTATTGGGAGGAATATCAGGAAGGTAATGGATGAAAGTGGTGTTACCATACTTGAACTATCCGAGTTAATAAATGTAACTAGGCAAACCATGGCAAAATATTTAGATGGTGATAGCATAATTGATAGCGAAAAACTATTTGTTATTGCAGAATATTTTAATAAGCCGATGACTTATTTTTTAAAGCAGGACCATGAGGAATTAGCGTTTATGTTCAGGGCACATAACCCTACTAAAAATTTTGTACGAAATGAAAAATATAAAATACAATCATTGATGGAAAGGGTTTATGAAGCTTATAAACTAGCAGGACAAAAGATATCTTATATCCCGCAGCAATATAATTTAGACATAGATCCCAATTGGAGAGAAATACCTAGAGATATTGACGAAATTATTGAAGAGATTGCTTTGGAACAGAGAGAATTATTAGATGTAGGAGAGGCTGTAGGGTTAGCTCTTATCAAATGCTTTGAAGCAAAAGGGATAAGAATCATTTTTGACCGAATGGACAATGAAAACCTGTTTGGTTTGTCGGCATTCCATGAGAAAAAAGGTTGTTTTATTTTTGTCAATGATGATTATAACATACCCGAAGAAAGAAAAATTTTTACTATAGTACACGAATATGCTCATCTTTTATTTGATAGGAGCCAATATAGAGAAAGCAAAAACGATTTCCAATATTTTGGTCGTAGAAGAAGTATAAACGAGAAAATTGCTGATGCATTCGCTGGATATTTTCTAATACCAAGAGATACTGTGAAAAGTTATGACCATCTATTAAGGGGAGGGAAGATACTTTATAAAGACCTGTTGTTTATAAAGAATAAACTAGTAGTTAGTTTGAAATCACTCATCTATGCATTAAAAAAATATGGATACATTAGTGAAATCGTTTTTAGAAATTCGATGAAATACCTTAATGCAACTGGTTATAGTAAAAAAGAGCCTTATCCTATCGAATATTTTGAAAAGAATGAAGAATTCGAATCTATAGTCAGGTCATTATTTCAGAAGAATGTAATAGGGGTAAGCAAGGTTGCCGAACTACTTGATATCAAGGTTGCGGAAGCAAGAGAAAAAATAGAAGATTGGATTAAAAATGAGGGAGAAATTCAAGAGTTTTTATAACAAAGAAACCGTGTTAGATACATGTACAATAATTGATTTACAAAGGCTAGAAATCCTTGATTTACCCCTTAGAGTTTTTTCTAAAGTGTATATAACAAAAAATATAATTATAGAAGAATTAGAAAAAGATTTTAGTAAACA
Source organism: Gallicola sp. (assembly GCA_012841535.1). Classification (GTDB taxonomy): domain Bacteria; phylum Bacillota; class Clostridia; order Tissierellales; family Peptoniphilaceae; genus Miniphocaeibacter. The sequence goes on from DUUN01000109.1 coordinate 1,814, forward strand.
ATTGATAGAAATTGGATATGAGCCAATTAGTTTAGAGACCGAAGATGGTTACGGTTTTCTATTTCAATTAGATGTTGACTATAAAAAACTCTCTACTTCAGATAAAATTGTCATAGCAACTGCATATGAAAGAAACATAATATGTTGTACAAACGATAGCCCTGCTAGAAATGCATGTATCGAAAATGATATCACCCTTACAGGTACATTAGGTATTATATGTTGTGCATTTGAAAATGGAATCATCACAAGAAAAGAGCTAATTAATTTGATTAATAGATATGATACAGGTATAGAAGCGCATATTAGCTATGAGGTGATATCCCAAATAAGAAATTTATATAAAATCCCCCAAAGCATTAACACAAGTGACACGCCAAAAACAATTTTGTAAAAACAACAAAGATAGTATTGCAATAATTATTAGCTATTATCTTACAAGTATTTGATTCTTTTATTTATCAATTCCTTTCCTTCGTCACAAGGCATAAGCATTGCCTTTGCCATGATTTAGCTTCTTCCGAACGGATATAAACTTCCATTTTAAATCGGATTGCCATGTCATTTTTGAGCCTCCTGCACATGGCAAATCAGGGGAGATTGGAATAAAATAATATTGACAATCCACTTTGAAAGTCTTAATATAAATAAGTGACATATGGCCCATTAGCTCAGTTGGTAGAGCACCTGACTCTTAATCAGGGTGTCCGGGGTTCGAGTCCCTGATGGGTCACCATATACGC
>DUUN01000822.1 GCA_012841535.1 Gallicola sp.
TATTTAAAGGCACTGACTGGTCTACTATGAGGCCCAGGGTGGTCCAAAAGTAGGCACGACTGGTCTATTTGGAAGGCAATATTCAAGCAGTTTTATATTTTTTCAAATTATGCACCTCCTAATATGAACGTAATATAGCATAACACAGATTAAAAGTATGGTGTTATAATGGATAGTTTGTCTTTGAAGTGTAAAGGAGTTTAATCCATGTTACCTCCACACCCCCACGATTTCATCTAATCTGTCAACTCAACCCTACCTAATTCCAGTCATAAATTCATCCCCCAAAAACACCCTCGATATGTTTCCATGAACACATATCGAGGGTATAAGTCGAGTTGACAGCTTTACTTTTGTTTTATATAACCTAGTATTTTCAAGGCTTTTGGTGCTTTATTTTTTCGATATCAAACAGACCGTCTCCACATGCCTTGAGAGGTCAATAAAGATGTCGTAGGTAGATGATAATAATACGCAGAAATAGGGATTTTAGGTAAAAATGCTCTCGCACTAAAATATCTTACTCACTGGCCAAGTGGTAATTACATTTTACTGCGGGGCTTTTTATTTTGCAAAGTTTGAATTTAGTTAATTTCAGGAATGCCTCTAAAATCAGATTTATTTTTTAAATGCAAGTTACTAATTGGAAATACTATATTAACTGTTGTTCCTTTTCCCTTTTTGAATTCTATATTTAGTCCAATACCAAGTTTTTTACATAACTTATGGTCAATAAGGAATCTTGCATCTACCTCTGTTAATCTTTTCCTAATCCTTGTAACATTTACATTTAAAGTATTCTCTTCTACAAACATTCATCATCCCATAAAGCCCTTAGTAATTCTTCTCTTGAAATAACTTTTGGATGATTTTCCATAAATAATGATAAAAGTTCAACTTCCTTTTTAGTTAATCTTACTTCTTTATCCCCATTCTTTAATATAAAAGATTCACAATATAGGCTTAAATCTTCTAGGTTCAAAATTCGTTCTTTAGTCAAATTGCTATAATCTCCATAAGCCCTTCTAATATTGGCATTTATTTTTGCTATAACAACATCTAGGGCAAATGGTTTAACAATATAATCATCAGCACCATTGTCCATAGCATATATTTGTTCTAAATCACCTGTCCTAGCAGATATAAATATTATAGGCAAACTAGATATATTTCTAATTTCTCTACACCAGAAAAAACCATCATATACTGGTAAATTTACGTCTAAAAGTATTAAATCAGGTTTATATTCATTAAACTCATCCATTATCTTTTCAAACTGCCTTACTATAAATACTTCATAATTATATTTTTCAATATAGGCTTTTAAACTCTCCGCTATAGTTACATCGTCTTCTATAATCATAATCTTATACATAATATTCCTCCTAGATTACTAATGAATTCCACACGGATTATCAACACTTGTGTGCCAACAGCACCTTTTTCTGTATTTGACTATGTTTTAGTAGATGAAATATTTTGATTTTTGGAGAGGAATTTAGGAACTGGTAATTTGCTTTATAACATCAACTATAGCATCTAAATCAAAATAAGTGTTCCTTCTTCTAAATGCTGGAGACTGTGAAATAATTTGTGTATGAGTAATCCTCCTCTTAAGGTAAAATATAATTATCTTAAAAGGAGGATTTTCTAATGGCAAGAAAAAGACCAGAAAGAAAAAATCAAAAATTATTAGA
>DUUN01000736.1 GCA_012841535.1 Gallicola sp.
CAATAAAAATAACATCAACGTTATCCAACTCATCTTTTAGACTTGTGGTAAAACGTAAGCGTTCAGCCGCAACATTTCTCATCACCATCCTCTCCAGACCTGGTTCATATATAGGGATAATCCCTTTCTTTAAATCTTCTATTTTCTGTTCGTTTACATCAACGCAAACAACATTTAAACCAAGCTCCGAAAAACATGTTCCACTAACTAAACCGACATAACCGGTTCCTACAATTGCTATGTTCATTATTACCAAATTATTAATTCCAGTCTTAATCGATTATATTTCAATTATATGGACGCAAAAAACCACATTTATACAGTGCGTATATTCTTTTAAATAATTAAACAAGGATGGTTTAGATTCATGATTCATTTTTTACGGATAAAGATATATACCACACAGAATTGTAGAAATAAATGACCTATTAGAGGGACTTACAATATTTTTAATATCCTCTTATAAACATCCATCTCCTTTTTCAGTGTAAAATCCCATGAGAATTCCTTAGATAATTCTTTAGGTGTCTCTTGATTTTCTAAAATTTCTACAGCACGAGATGAAATATTGTTGACAAAATCATTGTCCAATTTAAAACAATTTTCCACACCTATAGATTCAGGTATACCACCAACATCTGAACCAACAACCGGCACACCATATGAAAGAGCTTCTAAAGTGACACGTGGCATACCTTCGTTAAGGCTTGGTAGTAATAATAAGTCAAGACTGTTCATAACGTCAGGTATTTCACCGGGTAATAACTTACCTGTATACTTTACATTTTGGATGTTATACTCTTGAATCTTTTTCTTTAAATTATCGAGTAATCTTCCATCTCCAACTACGATGAAACTAACGTCGTGTAACTTGTTTTGTATCATTCTAAAAATATCAGGCAATATCATCACATTTTTTATTGCTACCATATTACCGATAAAACCTACCAGATAATTTGATGATATATTTAGTTTATTTCTTAAAAACTCCTTATTGTTTTGCGGTGGATTTAAATAATTATCAGCCGGACCACTATACAAATAATCTTTACTGCCTTTTGTAGTTATCTGATCAGAAACAATCATCAATTTTTTACTTACAAAGAAATTGAAATCAGCATTTTCCAAGATTAGCTTTGTTGTTTTAAAACCTTCTTTATTCACAAACGGCCAAACATTAATATCAGAACCGTGCCAAGTAGTTACGAATGGAATTCCATATTTTTGTTTAACCAAATAAGCTAAATACATATCCGGAAGCGCATGAACCAAAAGTATGTCATAGTCTTTAAAAATATCAACAAACTGATATAGCTGAGATTTGCAGGAGATATCCTTTATTTTTAGTCTATTTGTAATGATATAATCCTTCATCTTATGCGTTACCCAAAAGTTGTGGTATTTAACTCCATCAACTATAGTAATATCTTCTTTTACATCTTTTTTATCGCGCAATAACCTAAATACCCAACTATCATAATGTCTTATCAGATACACATCAACTTCAATATGAGGAACCTCTTGTAAATGTTTTATTCGCTCATGGACATTATTAAATGCCCCTTTACGGTTATTGGTATTACCTGTATTTAATATTGCAATTTTCATACAATTTTTACTTATAGTTTATACTAATTTCCTATTATCACTTCCAATCAAATATGCCAACATGATTGCTTGCAAATTATACTACTCCCCTTTCTTAGACAATTTCTTTACTAATTTAAGTTAGTTTCTTTACTCGCCCAATTGGGCGAGTAAAGAAACTACGCCACTAAAAGATACATTTGCTCCGGCGTTTTATACTCCAGA
>DUUN01000073.1 GCA_012841535.1 Gallicola sp.
AAACTCAGATTTGCCCTCGTACTTCTTCAGAAAAAAGTTTTATCGGACAACAGTGGTGATTTAATTCTAATTATTATTGTTGTCTAAGATTTGGGGGTAATTATAATATGATGCATGATTAAAAGTTAGAGTACTTGTTGACACAAAAGGCAGTGTGCCTCCCCGCCAGTTTTGTTTTGTAATAACTACAGGATCAGTTAAAGGGATGAATGTATATTTATTTTCACACATTTTACTTACTTCTTGTTTAATATTTCCTCGGAATATTTTTTATTATTCTTGCAGGTACACCTGCAACTATAGCATAGTCAGGAACATCATTGAGCACTACAGCACCTGCTCCAATCATGGAGTTTTCTCCAATTGTAGAAACTTTTCCTGATACAATCTTTGCGCCAATACCAACAAAACTATACTTTTTCATATGTGTATACGCACCAACAATCGAGCCACCTGCAATAAAACATCCTTCATCAATTATTGTATTATGCACTAAATCTACATTGAATGATATGACTGAGTCATCGCCAATTATAACATCTGCTTGTATTGAAGCATTTGCATGAACAATAACTCCCGTACCCATTTCGACAAATCTGGATATGTAAGCGGTTGGATTGATAAGATTTGGCGTTTTACCTCCATATTCTCTAATTTTTAACGAAACTTCTCTACGAATCTCATTGTCTCCCATTGACATTGCAAAATTTTCCCCCGCTATTTTATATTGACTGAATAAATCTTCGAACGAGCCTAGTATTTCAAATCCATGAATTAGCAGCCCGTTCTTTTCATTATTATAGTGGAAAAGCCCTCCGATTTCGTAATTACACGATAGGGCTAAATCAATATATACAGGGGTATTTCTTCCAACACCTAAAATAAATATATTCTCTTTCATTTTTTCAACTCACAAATAATAGGCTTTCTCTTACCGGATGATAAAAGAGGGATTTCACTAACTATTTCTACCTTGATTTCTGAATTTTCTCCAATTTTCAACTTTATCTGATTTACACATTCACTGTAATCAAAGGGAGAAGAAACTTTCAATCTTAACACAAATAAATTATATTCTTTTTGTATAAATTGCCATTCTTGTACTTCATCGTAATATTTAATAATACGGGATAGAACCATAGGATGGATTGGATTTCCTTCTGTATCGAATAAAAGATCAATTAGCCTACCGTGGATTCTTTTAATTACGGGTGTTTTGATATCATTACTATTTCTATATGAAAAAACGCCAGTGTCACCAGTGTCATATCGTATTAATGGAAATGCGTAATTAAATAGATCTGTTATAACAATTCTTGATACCTCACCAGGCATTGCATGTTCATCTGAATCCAATTTAAGAAACTCAAAATAATAACTTGCATGATTTAGTGAGAAAAAATCATTATTTATGCCTTCTTGCGCCAAAATGCCTTGTTCTTCGTTTGAATACCTCGAAACTACGTTGCAGCTTAATGTGGTAATTATTTTTTGTCGTGTTTCTGGTGGAAGAAATTCTGAACCTGCTATAACTGCCTTGATAGAATTTATTGAAATAGAGTGTTTTTTAATATATTCAATGAATGGATCAAACCAACTTGAGTATCCAAGAATTGCAGAAATATTTTTCTTTTTAATTAGGTCACATATAATTTTAAAATTCTCATCTTTTATATTTGTGCAATCTACTGGAAAAATATTTTCCCTTAAGATTTGACGACGTGATTTTATGTGTCTTCTAGTTAAAATTCTTGCGTGAAGTAATTTTTCATGTGAATTATACCCAGCAAATTCACCAAAAACTTTTAGTTCTGCAAGTACTCGATTTCTTTTTCTTACGTCCTGTGGTACAATTAAAGGCGTTCCTGTAGAACCACTTGTTCGTTGAATATGATATTCGTTTATTTGCCAAGGAACATGTGCTATATCGACTAAAATCTTCTTATAGTTGTCTCGTAGTATTTGTTTGTTAACAACAGGGAAGTTTTCAATCTTCTGTGAGTTACATGTGTTGTAGAATTCAGAGTATGAAGTAGCGTGTTCTAGTAATTTATTCAGATACAATTCTTGATGTGATTTTATAGTTTCATGGTTATTCAAGATATTTTTAATATTAGAATAATGTTTTCTTATTGGGGAGCCCTTCATTATATCGACTGTCCAATACGCATTTCTCCTGATTAATCCTCCAATACTCATTTTCTCACTAAGCTTTAATTAAAAATATTGTAACCTAAAAGTCTCAAATAAAAGTT
>DUUN01000392.1 GCA_012841535.1 Gallicola sp.
ACTCGAATCTCTAAATGATGGGAGGTATTATATATATTTAAATGATTTTTATATTCACGATTTGCCCACATTAAAGGAGTCTAAAGAATTTGTTCAATATGAATTCGAGAGTGAAGTAAAGAAGTGTTTGATTTTTTAAAAGAAATCTATAACAAACAATATTGAATTATGGATATAAAGAGACGACCCAGAAAATTAAAACTTGGGAAACACTATGTTGTCTGGTTTGGATATAATAATAAAATGATGTGTAAGTTTGTACAACCGACTAAATGTGGTTTTAATTTTTTGAACTTGGACACCAATAAATGTATATTGAAACGACACTTATATCCAAGTAAATGTGAGAATCATTTGTCTGGTGATTGGTTTTGGATAAATGAACGTATGAATATAGAGGAGTGTAAATAGCACCAAATTATCGAACAGGTAAAAACTTAATAAAATGGAAAAAAGGAACGAACAAACAGAAACTAAGCCATGCACTATACACGGTGTTATAAGCCGTTTATCTATACAAGAAGTATTGAATTATGAAATACACTCACATTGGTTAGCAAGTTGGATTGGATTTGAGTGGGGACAGGATTTAATGGGTAAATACTTCGCTTGGAAAGTACGAAGAAAGTATAATAGGTATTTAGTTTCATTGAAAGAACGTAAGCGTGTTTTAAATGGCTTATAACATATAATTTACGAATGTTTAAAATATTTAAATAGAAATGGAAAAGAAATACGTAGTAAAAGATTTTGAGGCTCAAACTTATTATTGTGGTGAATCCTACGGATGGAGTAAAGAAGCATACCTTGCCGATTACTTTGATACAATAGAGAATGCTGAAAGATTTATTGACCAAGAAAACGGCAAGTTTCAAATTGAGTTGGTGTATGTCGTTTAGCATTGCACCTAACATATAATTTACGAATGTTTAAAAAATATTCATTAGACATGGTACATATTACTTCAATAATATTCTTAGTAGTAATGATGCTGATACTAATAGTGTCAGCATTCATTAAGTTAAAATATGGGAATAGAAGCAGTAAAATAGGAGCAATACTCATTATTTTATTCCTTATTTGTCCTATATTAATAGGTTTTTTCATATATTTACTTCGTTAATATTTAAATTATGTGGTTCGTATATATATGCTACTTCGGAGCTTTATTCTTTTCCCTAATAATGTATTTAGTGAATAAAGCCAAGTCAACAGAGAGGGGAGATGAAGCAGATGAAGCTGCTAACATTGCTGCATTTTATTTTATCCTAATATTAGCTCCCTTTATATTAGGATTAATAGGTTATATAGTTTTTTACAATTTTATAAATTAGAAATCATGAAAAGAAAAAAATTATCACCCAGAGAACAAGCTCTTAAAGACATCAGAGAAGCAGGATTAAGTTTTAATTCTAACTTTGATAGAACAATTAGAAAGTCTAGTGTTCGACACCAGGATACTTATAACTATGATTATAAACAATTAATACTCACAGACGTATGAAAACAGATATATCTCCACTATGTGACAGGATATTATATACATTGTTCTGTATTAGTGCAACAGTACTGTCGTTGAATTTGTTTCTATATCATTATTTGGGATTGTTTGTAACCATAATATCCCTTGTAGTGATGCTTACTTCCCTTACTTTGAGGTTTATATTCTTTGCTTATGACAGTGAAGAAGAACCAGAAGATTACCTAGAACACGAAGATTTTAAAGATGATAACTACCCAGTTTAGAACAGTAAACAAAAAAAGCAAAAACAATAGCAGCAAGTTCCTATTGAACATGCCTAATATAAAAAAGTCTTGTATTGAAAAGAGATTATAATGACGTGCTAATAACCTCAGAATCTTTTGTCAATACAAGACCTTATCGAATATCTTTTATACTAACAGTACTAAATATTAAAAACAAAAGATTATGAAAAAAGTAATAATAATAGCAGTAGTTTTACTATTCACTACAATAGCTGTAGGACAAAGTGTCTTCAGCACAATGGATATAGTTTCTTTAACCGTAACACCTAAACACGGACAAAAATATACAGTATATCCAAAAGGAACTGTAAAGATGGACAGTGAGCTTGATTACGTAGAAGTAAATAATGGAGCTGAATATGGTACTCATCGTATAAAATTTACACAAGTATTTTATGAATTAGAAAATTCTGTATATTACTTTTCTGGTTATGGTAGGTCTGGGATTGATTCTTATGATTGGGTACTTGCATTACCTACTAATAGTGGAGACTACTATCTATATCTAAAAGAAAATGATAATACAGAACTCTTATATAAGTTAAAAGCTAAATCAGTAACAAGACTTTGGGAGTAAAAGAAAAGAGTTTATTTATAATGAAGAGATGGCGGAATTGGCAGACGCTTATTTAGCCGAGGTACTATTAACGAGGACAACGTTCTTAGGGCATGTGGAAGCTAAGTAGATGGAAAACGAGATGTACATAGGAAGTACAATGTAGGTTCAAATCCTGCTCTCTTCACTAAACGTTAAACATTGAATACGTTTGTAAACACACTATATAAGAGTAAGCGTCAGAATCCAATTTATTGGTAGTAAGAGTCTAAAATTTGATCCTTGTTTACATAAAGATGCTAATCCTGAATTGACAGGATG
>DUUN01000359.1 GCA_012841535.1 Gallicola sp.
TATAAAAAGTTCCACTTGCCGAAAGGCGGTGGAATTTTTTTGTGTTACAAATTCATAAAGATTTATTACTATTTGATGATGGAATAAAAGAAAGATTAGATTTCATTTGTAAGTATGCTAATAAAGAAGTAACTTTCTATAATGGAAATATTATTACTTTAAATGGAACTAATCTACACTATATTGAACCTCATAGGTTTATTATTAATAATCATTTATTCTTATTCTTTAATTATAGTAATGAAGTTTATTATAAAACTTTGGATAATAAGATTGAATTAAAAAATTTATCAAACTTTATCAGTAATCTATGCTAGAATCTGAAACTATTGACTTTTTATGAAATAAGTATAAAATATATAACCAATAAATGGAGAGACTATCCTGTTAAAGGAGGTATATAATGAATATATCGAAAAGTAGTTTATCAAATACTAAATTAATTGAAGGTAATGAGGAGATAAGATTCTATCAAGGATTTTGTCTCCTCTTTTTTTGGAAATGGAGGAATAAAAATGCAATTATTAAGACCAGAAAACAAAGATTTCGGTACTAAATGGTTTTTATATGATATGGGTTTATCATTAGCTGGAAAAGGATTATTAATAACTATTATGATGTTTCCTGAAAAGATTTGTTTAACTGATTCTATGTTTTATAGAATATGTGGTGATTCAAAAGAAGTTGTTAATAAGATTTTTGATGAATTAAAAAAACTAAAATATGTTGTACATATTGAATCAGATGATACCTATATTGTTTATGAAAAACCAAATTTAAATAGTTAATTAGATTGGAGGAAAGTATATGTTTAATGAATCAAAAAAAGTATGTGCTATATATACAAGAGTTTCAACGGAAGATCAAGCACGAGTTGGTTTTAGTTTAAAAGAGCAAAGAAAAAGATTAGAAGATCATTGTAATGTGATGGGATATGAAATATATAAATTTTATGAAGATGAAGGAATTTCTGCTAAAACTGGAAATCATAGACCAGCATTTGAAGAAATGTTAAAAGATGGCGAAGAAGGAAAATTTAATACTATTCTTGCAATAAAACTAGATAGAGTTTCTAGAAGTGTTTATGACATGGAACAAATAACAAAGAGATTAGAAAGGATTGGATTAGATTTAATTTGTTTATATGACCAATATGATACTTCAACTGCAAACGGAAGAATGATACAAAGAATAATGACTAGTGTTGCTCAAAATGAAATCGAAAGAACAAGTGAAAGAACTAAAATTGGTATGGATGGTGCAATTAAAGAAGGACATATTCCTGGTAAAACACCTACTGGTTATAGAAGAGAAAATAAATGTTTAGTTGTTGATCCAGTATCTAGTTTAGTTGTTAAAAAGATATTTGAAATGTACTCTAGAGGAAACTCTCAATTCATAATTGCACAAGAACTTACAAAAGAACATGCACTTGGAAAAAAAGATTGGAAAGATTCATCAATAAGAAGAATTATAGATAATCCTGTCTATAAAGGTTGCTATATTAACAATCGTGGCAAGAAAGACGAAAAGAAATATGATGATGTTTGTCCTGCTATTATATCAAAAGAACTATGGGAATATTGCCAAGCACAAGCACCTAAAAATTTGAGACATTATAAAAGAAATAAAGAATATATATTCTTACAAAAACTTAGTTGTCCTACTTGTGGAAGAATACTTGGTGGTAAGGCAACTAGGAAGAAAAATGGTAATGAATACTATTATTATCATTGTATGTTCTGCAAAAATAATATTAATGAAGATTCAATTGAAAAACAAATGATTCATATTTTAAATGATATTTTTGAATATGATGCTGTAGTTAATTCATATTACTTTCCTTTAATAAAAACAAAAATAGCTGAATCAAAACATGATTATTCAAAAGATATGAATATATTGAATATGAAAAAAGAAAGAATAACAGATGCCTATATAAATGGTAGTTTTGATTTAGAAACTTATAATAGAAAAAAAGAAGAAATAGATAAAGAGATACTTCAATTAGAAAAGATAATACTAGAAAATGGTCAATTAAGTAAAATGACTTTCTCTCCTGATGATTTACTTTTAATGAGAGATTTACAATTTATTAATAAGATTAAGTTACCAATGTTATATGATAAATTTTTAGATGTTTGGAAAAATTGTGATAGAAAAAGAAAATCAAATATAGTTATGGACTTCATAGATCATATAGATTTAAAACAAGTTAATGGTGAAGTTTTAGCTGATAAAGTATATTTTAGAGATTGTTTTTATGAAAATTTTAATCAATTATTTTTAGATGGATATTTAGATGTTGCAATACTTCAACCTGGTCCAAATAATAATTTAAAAAATAAAATTAGATTCTCTACTTATAGACCTGAGGAAGAAGTTATCAAACATTTAGATAGATTAAGAAAGTATTATAAAGTAGATTTATTTACTGGAACAATGGATTTTGATACAGGAAAAATTGAACATATCATGCCATACGATTATGATTATGTAAGAATATTTCCAGATGAAAAAGTAAAATATGATAATGGATTTCATGGAACTCATCCAATAAATATTTTAGGAGTTTTAAAAGAAAATGTTGATTTAACTGATGAAGATTTTGATGTTGAACTAATAGATAAAAAAATAAATACAATATTATCTGCACTAACTAATAGTCCAATTGATGATATAAAATCATTTTCAAATAATTAGTAGCAAGCAACGGATTTGTACCCCTTAAAGGTAAAATCCAATATATGGGGACACCCCAATCCCCGAAAGGAGTTTTTATGAGTAATAGAACTAGAAATAAAGAAGTAAAAATATTTTTTAACGATGATGAATATAACAAATTAAATGATGATTGCAATGCTTTAAGATTATCTAAATCAGAATATATTAGAGCATTAGTTAATAACAATATTGTGAATGTAAAAAGTAATCAAGAGATTTTAAATTCTATATTAGAAATTTATAAACTAAATTCAAAACTTGAAAAACTAAATACCAATTTAGAAAATGAAGATATAAATGGATATGAATTAATAATTAAAAATATTTTAGATGAAACTAATAAGATTATTAAAGATTTAAAAACAAAAATAAATTAGGAGGTGAAACATGGCAACTACTTCACTATGGCCAATAAAGAAAACTATTAATAATACAATTGAATATGTTGAGAATAAAGATAAAACACAAATACCTATATCAGATTTATCAAATACAATTGATTATGCTTCAAACAAAAATAAAACTGAAGAACAGTTTTATGTAACAGGGATCAATTGTGATTCTAATAATGTTTATCAAGATATGATGTTAGTTAAGAAAGCTTATAATAAGATAGATAATATTCAAGGATTTCACGGATATCAATCTTTTAAGGAAGGAGAAGTAACTCCGGATGTAGCTCATAAAATTGGAATACAACTTGCAAATGAAATGTGGGGAGATGAATTTCAAGTAGTTGTTACTACTCACTTAAATACTAATCATGTTCATAATCATTTTGTTGTTAACTCTGTAAGTATGAAAGATGGTCATAAATATAATTATAGTAATCACGAAATGGCAAGGCTAAGACAAACTAATGATTTTATTTGTAAGGAATATGGATTGTCTTCCTTAGAAGAAAAAGTAACTAGAAAAAAATTTGATTTTAGTAAATATATAAATCATGATAATTATTCAGTAAGAACACAAAGAGATATAGATATAGCAATTAAAAATTCTTTTAACTATCATGACTTTATTAACACTATGAAAAAAATGAATTATGAAGTAATTGAAAGATATGGAAAACTATCAGTTAGACATATTAATATGAAAAGAAATATTAGGATTGAAAGACAATTTGGTGAAGACTATACAATTGATAATATTTATAGAAGAATCGCTGAAGAAGTTCCAGATAAATTAACTACTGATGAATTAACAACTTATAATTATCATAAGAATAATTATTATAAAAACAAGCATA
>DUUN01000880.1 GCA_012841535.1 Gallicola sp.
AGAATTCTAAATTTTTTTGATAGACTTATATTAAATTTAAGACCATAATTAAGTTAAAGGAAGTGGAATATGGAAATAGGAATAAAATTAAAAAGAGCAAGGGAAAATGCAAGTTTTACTCAGGAGGATATTGCCTATAGATTAAATGTTACAAGACAGACAATTTCAAATTGGGAAAATGAAAAATCCTATCCTGATATTGTTTCAGTAATTAAACTAAGTGACATTTATAATATTAGTTTAGATGAGCTACTAAAGGGAGATTATAAGATGGTAAAACATTTAGAAGAAAGTACAAATATTGTAAAAAGCAATAAAAAGCTTATTGGAATTATTTTATTAAACATAGTTTTTATTACTTTACTAATAGGTTTTTTAATACTCTTTAATAGTTTTGTAAGGGATAATAAAATAATTTTATTTTTCATATTTGTATTGATTATGGCTAATACCTTATTAATTTTTTATCAAATCATAAGAAGGTTGTAGGAGGTTGTTATGAATATTTTTATTATAATAAGTTTACTTATATGCTTTATTTCAGCAATTGGCATAGCCTATAATTTAAATAAAATCGTATACATAGACGCAAAAAATAGGGGGATTAAAAGGGCAAAGCTTTGGAGCTTTATTGCTATTGGTGGGCAAAGTAGTGAAGGACTTCTCTTATATTTAATTAACAGGAGAAAATATCCTTCAAATATTGATGTTAAAGATAAGGAAAGGATAGATCTTTACAAAAGAAGATTATATATATTTTTAGCAACAATATTTGTTGGTTTCGTTCTTTTAATTGCCACAGCTATATTTTTCAAATAGGATTTTTAGGGTAATTTTATTGTAAATTACTCTTTTTTTAATATAAAATATAGTGGGAAGAGGTGAAAATATGCCTAATAAAAGTGATTTATTTAAAGGTCTTACAGATTATGAAATAGAAAAATTTCTTTCTGAAAATAATTCGGAAAAAATATTATTAAATAAAGGAGAGGAAGTTTTTCTACAAGGAAATGAACCTAGGTATTTGTTTATACTGGAGCAAGGGTCAGTTATTGTGGAAAATACAAGTTTAAGTGGGAAAAGGACAATTGTAAATAAATTTACAGAAGAGGGAACTGTTTTTGGAGAGGTCTATTTATATCTTGAAAATAATGTTTATGATTATAGCTGCTATTCTAATGAAAAATCCAAAGTAATAAAAATTCCTAAAAAAGCCTTATTATTTGATGAAAAAAGTGATACCTTGAAAATAAAAATTATAAACAATATGCTCTTAATTTTATCTCAAAAAGCTTTTTATTTAAATCAAAAACTGTTAATCGCCGGTAGTTTTTCAATTAGAGAAAAACTAGCTAAGTTTTTTATTCAGGAATCAAATGAAAATAGTAAAGTAGAACTATATTTTACAAGGGAGGAATTAGCAGATTTTTTAGGTGCAACGAGACCATCAATTTCAAGAGAATTAATGAATATGCACAATGATGGGCTAATTGAATTAAATAAAAACAGTATAAAAATAAATAGGGACCAATTGGAGAAGTTTTTATAGCGTAACAATCGTTACAGAAAATATTTATTATCTTATATATTCTAATATTGTAAAAACAAGAACAATATTAATAAGGAGGATATTTATGGATAATAAAATGTTCTGTTTTCAATGTCAGGAAACAGCTGGAAATAAAGGATGTACTAGGGTTGGAGTCTGTGGGAAAAATTCAGATCTTGCAAATAAACAGGATTTGTTAATATGGTTAACAAAGGGGATTTCAGAAATAACTACAAGATTAAGGAGAGAGGACTTTGACATTCCCAAGGAAATAAATCAATTAGTGACATATAATCTTTTTGTTACTATTACAAATGCAAATTTTGATGGAGAAGCTATAGATGAAAGAATTTTTAAAACTTTAACGGAAAAGAATAAATTATTAAATAATTTAAAAAACAAGGAAAGCTTATCAGAGGCAGCTCTTTATAATGAAAAATCATTGGAAAAACTACTTGAAACAAGTAAAAAAGTTGGTGTTTTATCAACAGAAAATGAAGATGTGAGGTCTTTAAGAGAGTTAATTGTATATGGAGTTAAAGGATTAAGTGCCTATACTAAACACGCAGAAGTATTATTAGCTAGTAATGAAGAAATAAATGCTTTTATTCAAAGGGCCCTAGCCTTAACTATGGATAATTCCTTAACTGTAGAGGATTTAGTAAATTTAACCTTGGAAACCGGTAAATTTGGAGTTGAGGCAATGGCCTTATTAGATAAAGCCAACACTTCAACTTATGGAAATCCGGAAATTACCAAGGTGAACATAGGAGTAAGAAATAATCCGGGAATTTTAATTTCAGGTCACGATTTAAGAGATATGGAAATGCTCTTAGAGCAAACTGAAGGCACAGGTGTAGATGTATATACCCATTCTGAAATGTTACCTGCAAATTATTACCCGGCATTTAAAAAATATTCTCACTTTGTTGGAAATTATGGAAATGCTTGGTGGAAACAGAAAGAGGAATTTGAATTATTTAACGGGCCTATTTTAATGACTACAAATTGTATTGTTCCACCAAAGGACAGTTATAAAAATAGAGTTTACACAACAGGAGCAGCAGGTTTTCCGGGATGTAAACATATATCAGGTGGAATAGGGGGAGAAAAAGATTTTACAGAAATAATTGAACAGGCTAAAAAATGTAAGGCACCTAGAGAAATAGAAAAGGGTGAAATTATTGGTGGCTTTGCCCATAATCAAGTATTTGAACTTGCAGATAAAGTTGTAGAAGCTGTTAAATCCGGTGCAATAAAAAAGTTTGTAGTAATGGCAGGATGTGATGGTAGACAAAAGGGTAGAAATTATTATACCGAATTTTCAAAAGCACTACCAAAGGACAGTGTAATTTTAACTGCCGGTTGTGCAAAATATAGATATAATAAATTGAACTTAGGCGATATTGGTGGAATCCCAAGGGTATTAGATGCAGGACAATGTAATGATTCCTATTCATTAGTTGCTATTGCATTAAAATTAAAAGAAATATTTGAATTAGATGATATTAATGAATTACCAATAATATATAATATTGCATGGTATGAACAAAAAGCTGTAATAGTTCTTCTAGCCTTACTATACCTAGGAGTGAAAGATATACATTTAGGACCTACACTACCTGGATTTTTATCTGAAAATGTAACTAATGTACTAGTTGAAAACTTTGGAATTGCAGGTATTACAACTGTTGAAGAGGACATGGATATTTTCTTCAAAGGCAAGTGTTCAAACAAAGTTAATAAAAATATGCTAATAGGTGAACTTGTTAGTTTATATCCACAAGCTATTCCTGTTTTAATGGGAATCGGGATGCATTGCTTAGGATGTCTGGCTCCCCAATCTGAAAGTTTAAATGAGGCCGCTATGGTTCATGGAATAGATATAGAAGTTTTAATAAAAAGAATAAATGAGGCAATTAATGAGTAGTTTTTTAGGCTCTATTCATTATACAATGTTTAGAAAAATTCAATTCCAAAACTTCATTGTAGAAAAAATTTTAAATATTGCCAAACTTCATGGTTATAACTATATTGTTGATAATACTAATGAATTAGGAATTTTAGAAGAAGGAAAACTTGAAGATGTTATAGATAAGGAAAATATTCATGGCTGGTTACAAGAAAGAGTAGACTTAGTTGAGAGGAAATTTGCCCTTGCTATAAGTCAATTAATTATTGAAAATCCACTATTAATAAAAGAGATAAAGCTTCTAATGTATAAATTAGGTCAAGAAGAAAAGGACTATACAAATCCAAAAGAAGTTTATGAAATAATAAACTTTAAATTTTTAGATGGCATGCCTTGTCATAAAGCAATAGATATTATAGAAGAAAAAGAAAACTCAATTTCATATAAAGTTTTTACAGATATGCATTTAAATTTTTGGAATAAAAATGAAAATTTATATTGGGATTTGAGAAATGAATATATAAAAGGGGTATTAAGTAACAGCGACTATAGATTATATAAGTTGTCAAAAGACTATTATGAAATCAGGAGTTAATTATGTTTACAGTTGATTATTTAAAGAAGGAACATGAAGAATTATCGGTTTTTGTAACTAGATTAGAAGATGAATGTATTTCTATTTTAAATGGTGAAGAAGTTAATGATGAATTTTTTAAGGCGGCTATTGAATTTATTAGAAAATATGCTGACGAAACACATCATAAAAAAGAAGAGGATATTCTTTTTAAATATATGATGGATAATCTTGGGGCACCGGCAGAAAAGTTAATAAGAACCGGTATGTTAACAGAGCATCAAATGGCAAGGTATTATGTTCTAGAGCTGGAAAAGTATTTAAACAACTATAAATTAGAAAAAAATGATAGGGATAAAATTCAAATAATAGGCAATACTATGAGTTATGTAAACCTATTAAGAAGTCATATAGATAAAGAAAATAATGCAGTTTATCCTTTTGGAGAAAATAATTTGTCCGGTGATATTAAGATGAAAATAGATGAGGAAATGGGGCAAAGAATTGAAATAGAAGAAAGGGATTTAGATAGAAAGTCTCAATTGTTGGAGATTATATATAAATAAAACTTCTTTATATACAAAAGTAGACTCAAAAAAGATAGATTTTACCAGAGTAGATTTGTTACTCTGGTATTTGTTTTAATTTGCTATAATTAATTTTTTACTATTATAATTTAAGAATATTATATGAAAAAGA
>DUUN01000829.1 GCA_012841535.1 Gallicola sp.
AAACAAAAAGGAGTTTTAATGCAAAAATTCAAAGTTATGAAATATTGAAGATGATTGCACCGTTAAAGCCGCAAGTGATCGCAATTTCACAAGAGGTGGATATAACTGAGAATGATAAAAACGATACTCTTTTACTCAATGAGGTTTATAATGAACGTGTTGATATACTCATTTCAGAAGATAGAAAGATTCATACTAAAGCGAAAAAATTAGGAATTGAAGATAGAGTTTTCACAATCGATTCTTTCCTTGAAATGGTTGTATCTGAATATCCAGAATTGATCGATTACAAAGTATTGGCAGTTAAACAAGAGTATTTTGGAAATATTGATCTCTCGGATCCATTTTTTGATTCACTGAAAGAAGATTATCCGGAGTTTGAAAGTTGGTTTAATAAAAAAGCGGAAGAAAAAGCCTATATAACATACAACAAAGGACGTATTTTATCATTCTTGTATTTGAAAACTGAAGGAACTGATGAAAATTATTCAGATATCGATCCTATATTTTCTAAGAAAAAACGTTTGAAGGTTGGAACATTTAAGGTTGTAAGTAATGGTGTGCGATTGGGAGAGCGTTTTCTCAAAATAATTTTTGATAATGCAATCTTAAACCAGGTGGAAGAAATATATTTTACTATATTCGACAGGACCGAGGAACAACAAAGGCTTATTGAATTAATGGAAGATTGGGGTTTTGTAAAATATGGAGTGAAAGGTCATAACAAAGAATTAGTCTATGTGCGTAATTTTTCGAAACAGTTTGATCTTTCTAATCCTAAAAAAACCTTTCCATTTATTCCAACAAATACAAATGCTTTTTTAATCCCGATTTACCCTAAATACCATACAGAATTATTGCCGGATTCTTTTTTAAGGACTGAATCTCCTGATAATTTTGAAGAAAACGAACCGCATAGGAATGCGATAAGTAAGATTTATATTTCTCGTTCGATTGAACGAAATATAAAAAAAGGTGATATTTTGATTTTTTACCGTACTGCTCCAAAAAATAAAAAAGCCTACTATCATAGTGTGATTACAACAATTGGTATTGTGGAAGATAAAATTGATGATATTCAAAGTGAAACGGAATTTGTATTAAAATCGAGAAAAAGAAGTATCTTCACCGATGATTATTTAAAGGAGTTCTGGAATTACGATCCTCGATATCGTCCATTCTTGATTCGTTTCCTGTCTGTATATTCATTCCCATTGGGAAATAGATTGAATCGAAAATCTCTTCTTGAATTAGGTATTATTAGTGGCGAAGAAAATGAGTTGAGAGGCTTGAAAAAGATTACCAGGGAACAATTTATTTTATTATTAAAAGAAACAAAAACAAATGAGAGTATTATTGTCTATTAAACCAGAGTACGCATTTAAAATATTTGAAGGTTCTAAAAAATATGAATTTCGAAAGTTTATTTTTAAACGTAAAGATATTGAGAAAGTTATTGTTTATGCGTCTTCTCCCGTGCAAAAAGTTATAGGTGAATTTGAAATAGCTGATATATTATACGAGGAGACAGAGTTACTGTGGCAAATGACTCAACAATATTCAGGCATAAGCAAGGAATTTTATGATCAGTATTTTGAAAATAGAGATCATGCGTTTGCCATTCAAGTTGGGAATGTAAAAAAATATGCGCATCCTAAACTTCTTTCCGATTTTAATATCGACTTTGCTCCTCAGTCATTTGCTTATCTATGATTATCCTGCCACATATTATCGAACGTATCATGGTTACCGCCTTTTAACCGAAAGGAGTGATCGGGTTAAATAAGCTGGATGAGGGGGATCTCGATCGGATCCCGATCCTCAGACAGGTTGTCTGCCTGTGTCGCTTTATTAGGGAGGAGAACGGGAGGCTGAAGCTACTGAACGACCCGGATGATCCGGAAAGAGAGGAGTATCTCTATTGGCTGGGTGGTTCTTACGACCCGGAGGCGTGGGAATCTTCCGCGGTTAACCTCAGCTTGCATGTTGTGCGGGTTGAAGATTAGCTACCAATACATAACAAAAATTAAAGAATTATGTATGTTTTAGCTCGAAATATTTCACATAAAGGTAAGGTAGTCAATTAAAAAATGCTTATCGACAATAATTTATTAGATCAAGTTACTGAGCAAGCCAAAGAGAGTGAGCGACTCAGAATGAATCATAACCTGCACGACAGCCTTGATGCCAAGGCTCAGAGATTGCTGAATGCTTTGGAGCCGGGAACGGTTCTTCCGATACACAGGCACAGACACACTGCAGAGACATACATCGTTTTACGTGGCAGTATCAATGTTATCTTCTATAATGATAATAAAACTCCTGTTGAACAACATCTGGTAACTCCCGAACATGGTGTTTATGGTGTTCATATTCCTGCAGGCCAGTGGCATAATCTGGAGGTGTTAGAAAGTGGCACGGTTATTTTTGAAGTGAAAGATGGTCCGTATGAGAAGTTGGGGAAAGGAGATGTGTTATAAAACAAAAGAAATGTGCTTGATTTATAAACTAAAGTTACGATGAGTAAAGTTTTACAAGTCTTTAATAAAGATGAACGATTGAAAATTGATCAGATTCCAATTGAATGTCCTTACTGCCATAATTATCAATTACCGTCCATGTACGGTGCATATTTATATGCTTATGGTGAATATTTTATTTCCTGTAGTTGTACGAACACAAAGTGCAAGACTGCATTCATGATTTTTTATAACTCTCATGAAGCTGAGTTTAGACGTATAAAACAAACTACGCTAAAAGCAAAGAGTTTCAATAATATTATATTAGAGTTAAGTCCTACTTTCTGTGAAATATATAATCAATCATATTCTGCAGAACAGCTAGGTCT
>DUUN01000131.1 GCA_012841535.1 Gallicola sp.
TAGAGAAGTATCTTGAAGTACCTATATATTCTTATTAATCGTAGTCAATTAAGACTTAGGCTAATCAACCAACTTGTAAAAATCAATTCTTACAAGCCACTATCCTTTAGGATAGTTGGCAGTTGACTCCCTTGTAACATCAACATCAAAGTTTAATTCTAAACATTTTCTACTGGCAAGATAATCACATAGATGTACAAATCTTTGCATATTAGTTTTAGGTCTAGGCAATACTTCTTTTTTGCTTCTATAATCGTATGTCCATTGACCCATATGACATTCGATATTTGTAGCAATTGTATTTATAATATCTTCATCTACACAACTATTAATTTCGGTGTTTTCTCTTATGAATTGTGCTACTATCAATGGATGTTCTGTAACTGTATATTTACTATGATTTATTCCCGATTTAAAACCATCATGTAATATTAAAGATGCAATAATCATATCCTTATCGGTATCTGTATATTTAAAACAATCCATTCTGAACAATTCTATTGCAATTCTTACAGCAGCCTTTGTATGTCGGACTAACCCACCTTCACCTAAAGCATATGAAGGATGATATTTTCCTGTGCTTGATGCAGGAACTTCAAAGAAATATTCTGGCAATTTTAGCAATGCTTTTTCAGTAAACTCTTTTATTTTAATATCCTTTATGTAACCTAATTCTTTTTCAAATAATTTTAACCTATCCATTTTTCTCCTTTCACCATTTTGAATAAAATATCCGTTTCATTGCATTATTTGTTGTGATATTGCACAAAAGTACAGTAAATATATTGTAAAATTTGTGCAATACATACAAAGATTTTACCAATTAATTACATAACCATATTTCAAACTTACTATTCTTCGTCAGAATCATTATCTAATTCCAAACTGCCTTCTACCATTACCATTAATGACCAAATTTCTTCTTTTTCTGCTCCTGTCGGCACTATTTGTATTTTTGCTTTTTCACCTTTGCCACTAATTTTAGTTACTCTTCCTGCAACTATTTCACCTGATTCTGTAACAAATTTTACATTGTCTCCCTCATTAATTCTTATAGTTCCATTCTTTCCTTCAACTTCAAAACTTTTATATGGATCTGCAACTACGTTTACCATATTAAAATACTCTCCTTTATTTTATATTTTTAATTAATCATCAAGTGCAGCAATTATACCCACTATAATAAGAATAATAAGACTTATTCCAAAGGTAATCCATAAAGGACTTAAAACCCACCACCATGACCAATCAATTACTTTGCATAATTTTAATCCTATAAATAAAACTGTCAACAATCCAGGAAATCCTATTCCTCCATTAACGCTTTTTACTTTTTCACTCATATGTAACCTCCATATTATTTTAATATCTTATTAATATAGTATACAATTATTTTTATGTTTTGTCAACAATAACTTTTACTAACTTTTCTTTGCTTGCTGGCATTGGAATATTCCAATCTACACTCCAACCAGTTCTTCGTTCTGGATCACGCACTTTAA
>DUUN01000517.1 GCA_012841535.1 Gallicola sp.
AATTATAATTTTTGCCCTAATACCAGTAATATTAATCTTATTACAGCCTGATGCTGGGACTGCTATGGTTTTTATTTTTATTATTGTTATAATGTTATTTTCCGCTGGTGTAAAGATGAAATATTTTTTTATGGCTCTAGGATTAGGTATTGTGTCCTTACCTTTTATATATTTATCACTAGAAGATTTTCAAAAAAAGAGAATTTTAACTTTTCTTAATCCAGAACATGATGTTTCAGACTCAAGTTACCAAGCCATACAAGGAAAAATTGCTATAGGATCTGGAAAGTTTTTTGGTAAAGGATTTTTAAAAGGAACACAAAGCCAATTTAATTTTATACCAGAAAAACAAACGGACTATATATTCCCTGTTTTAGTAGAAGAATTTGGTTTTTTAGGCGGAGGTTTACTTATAGCTTTGTATTGTGGACTATTATATAGATTTGTTGTATTAGCAAAAAATAGCAATCAAGTTTTTACCAGATTAGTCATTATGGGATTTGCTGCTATGTTTCTGTTTCATATATTTGAAAATATAGGAATGACTTTGGGAATTATGCCAGTTACAGGTATTCCATTACCATTTTTTAGTTATGGAGGTACATTCCAATTAATTAATCTTATTTCAATAGGTATAATTCTTTCTGTGTCAATTCAAAAAGAGGCCTTGTCATTTGAATAAATTAGATTATGATTTTTTTAATAGAGATATTTTATTAGTAGCAGAGGATTTAATCGGTAAAACATTGGTTTTTAAAAATACTAAGTATATTGTATCTGAATTGGGAATTTATAGAGGAGAAGAAGATACTGCTTGCCATGCTAGTAAAGGTTTAACCAATAGAACAAAAATATTATATGATGAAGCAGGAACTATATATGTTTATCTTTGTTATGGAATTCATAATATGTTTAATATTGTTACCGGCAACAAAGGTCAGCCACAAGCTATATTAATACGAGGACTTAATAATATATATGGACCAGGTAAAATTACAAAAAAATTAGGAATAGATAGAAGTTTAAATGGAAAAACTGTTTTTAGTAAAGATTTATATTTTGAGGATAATAAAAAAACATATAATTTCCATAGAAATAAACGTATAGGTATTAATTATGCCAATGAAATAGATAGAAATCGATTATGGAATTTTAAAATAGAAGAAAAGGATTTGAATTATGGATAAAATTGATAGTTTTAAAGTAGATCATTTAAATTTACTACCAGGTATTTACGTTTCACGAAAAGATTTTTTAGGGACAAATTGTTTAACAACATTTGATATTAGAATCACTAGGCCTAATTTTGAGCCAGTAATGAACACAGCTGAGATTCATACCATTGAACATCTAGGAGCAACCTTTCTACGTAATAACAGTGAATTTAAAGATAAGGTCATATATTTTGGTCCTATGGGATGTCGAACAGGATTTTACTTAATTTTATCTGGAGATTATAAATCTAAGGATATTGTAGAACTTTTAAAAGACATGTTTAGGTATATTATAGATTATAATGATGAAATACCTGGAGCAACAGCTAAAGACTGTGGAAATTATTTAGATATGAATTTATCTATGGCAAAATATATAAGTAAAAAATATTTAAATGATGTTTTAAATAACATAAATGAAAAAAATCTAAACTATCCTGATTAAGATAGTTTAGGTTTTTTATAATATTTCTATGTTCTTTATTTTAATCTCCTCAATAGGTTTGTCATTAATTCCAACTTCACTACTGGCGATTTCATCAACAATATCCATTCCACTATAAACATGGCCAAAAACTGTATGTTTAAAATCTAACCAAAAAGTCCCTCCAAATTTTTCATATGCATCGATAATATCTTTAGGGTATCCATCTTCTTCTTCCATATCTCGCATTTGTTTAATATAATTAGGTTCTGTATTGTTTTTTTGAACTATAAAAAACTGGCTACCATTGGTGTTTGGGCCCGCATTAGCCATTGATAATGCTCCTCTGAAATTTCTATAATTTAAATCAAATTCATCTTTGAAAGGTTTATTCCAAATACTATTTCCACCTCTGCCCGTTCCTTCAGGATCACCTGTTTGAACCATAAAATCATTAATAACTCTATGGAAAATAACATTATCATAATATCCTTTTTTAGCTAATGTTATAAAATTTTCTACAGCTAATGGAGCAATATTAGGAAATAATTTCACCTTAATTGTTCCTTTTGTAGTATTAATATTTGCCAGTATATCTGAATTTTTTAATTCATCAAATTGATGTAAAGTCATTTTATTCACCTGCTTCTAAATTTCCATAATAATAGCCTTTACCCCACTTGGTTTTAATAATTAGGCCATCATTATCAAAGATTTTTTCTCTTAATCTTTTTATATGAACATCTACAGTACGTAAATGTCCTTCATAATTTTCATCCCAAATTTCTTTTGCTAAGTCTATTCTAGAGTAGACTTTACCAGAATTTGAAACTAAAATATATAAAAGGTCAAATTCCTTACCGGTTAAGTCTATATCTTCTCCCTTTAGGGTAACCTTCCTTCCAACAATATTAAATTCAAAATCATCAAATATGATAATATTTTCTTTTTCTTGCTCAATCATATTATCATCTTGAGGTTTTGCTACTCTTCTAATAATAGCCCTTATACGAGCTTTTAGTTCTAAGATGTTAAAAGGATATACAATATAGTCATCTGCTCCGTATTCTAAAGCCAATACTTTTTGTATGTCATCATTAACATCTGTAACAAAAATAGTTGGAATATCCCTTATATCATTTAATTTCTTCTTTAGGTCTAATCCAGTACCATCGCTATAATTCATATCAAGTAAAATTATATCGAATTCAAAATTATTAACTTTTTCAATAGATTCTGCAATAGTACTTGTAGTTGTAATAATATAATTAGGATCATCAGAAAAATTATATAATATTTCATTTTTATATTTTGATTCTGGAAACGATAATAGTACATTAAGTTCCATTTTACACCTCAATCATATATATTATACTAAATATATATACTTTTCTTTTAAACTTTCTACTTCTCCAATAATTTCTGAGTCTATATTATTTTTCTCTAAATCCTTTTTTAAAGATATAGCCTCATCTTTAGGAAGACTAAATAATAACCCTCCTGAAGTTTGTGGATCAAAAATAATATCTGTAAAATCATCTTTTATTTTATATTCAATATTTTCACCTACAAAATGTTTGTTATTATAAGTACCTGCAGGAATTAATCCAAAATTAAAAAATTCTTTTGTTCCTTCAATAATTGGAATATTGTTAAAATGTAAATTTATACTACAATTACTTCCCTTAGCCATTTCATATAAATGGCCAGCTAGTCCAAAACCTGTAATATCGGTACAACTATTTATATTATAGTTCTCTGCTACTATTTTAGCATACTTGTTTAAAGTTGACATTGTTTCAATAGCTTTTAGTTCTATTTTTTTATCGACAATGCCACCTTTAATAGCAGTGTTAATAACTCCAGTACCTATAGGTTTTGTTAAAATTAGGTAATCATTAGATTTACAATTAGAGTTAGTCCAGATTTTATTTGGATGTACAAAACCTGAAACAGATAAGCCATATTTTGGTTCATCATCTTGAACTGTGTGACCACCAGCTAAAATACAATCTGCTTCATTTACTTTCTCAAATCCGCCTTTTAGAATTTCGGCTAAAACACTTGGATCTAAGCAATTAGGAAAACAAACAATATTCATTGCAATTTTAGGGTCCCCTCCCATTGCATAAACGTCTGAAAGAGAGTTTGCAGCAGCAATTCTGCCATAATGATAGGGATCATCTACAATAGGCGTGAAAAAATCCAAAGTTTGAATTAGTGCTAAGTCTTCATTTATTTTATAAACTGCAGCATCGTCTGAAGTTTCTAAACCTACAATTAAATTTTCGTCATTATTCTTTGGTAAATTACACAAAACTTGTGCAAGGACATCAGGTCCGAATTTAGCAGCTCAGCCAGAAGTTTTTGCATAATTAGTCATTTTTATTTCATTATCCATTTTTTCTCCTTAATAAACAGAAATTAAATCTTTTAATCCCTCAAAGGTCTTTTCTCCAATTCCTGAAATATTCATTAAATCTTCAATTTTCTTAAAATTGTTCTCTTCCCTATATTTTAAAATAGCATTGGCTCTCGTTTCTCCAATACCTGGTAGTAACATTAATTCTTCTTTAGAAGCAGAATTAATATTAATAAGCAGGGAATCAGATTCTTCTTTAGAATTATTTTCACCTTGGTTTTCATTAGAGTTTTTAGTTGGAATAAATATTTTCATCTCATCTTCTAATTTTTGGGCTAAATTTATGTTTTTCAAATCGGCTTTATTAGTAACTCCCCCAGCTTTAGAAATAGCATCATTTACTCTATTATCATTATTAAATTCATAGAGTCCAGGATTATTAACTTCACCATCTACATGGACGAAAATATTTTCTGTTTTAAGGGAAACATCCGTTGAAGTTAAGTTGTTGTTTTTTATTTCTCTAAAATCTAATTTAGAGTTATTTTTACTTGAAATAAAACCGTATATGGCGAAAACAATTACAAGAATACCAATAATAATTTTGTCTTTATTAATATTTTTCATAATATCCTCTTTAAATATCATAGCATTAAAATATATTTTTTGCTATTAAAAAAGCACCCTAATGGGTGCTTGAAAATTATTGGTTCTATAATTTATAGTGTTGATGGAAATAAATCCATTAGCACTATTTTTTATTGGAATATAAAAGAATAGACAAATTATTCACTTTTCCTATAAAATATATGCTACCACACAAAATATAAAGGA
>DUUN01000168.1 GCA_012841535.1 Gallicola sp.
ACAATGGCTAAGTAAGTTTTTTTTACACTTCTTTCTTTAAACATTTTTTGTAAAAGTAAATGTATATTATTATTTTTAGCAATTATAATAAGTCCGGTAGTATCCTTATCTAGTCTATGAACAATACCAGGTCTAAAAGGTAAATCCAAGTCCGATAAATCTTTAAACCTATACATAATGGCGTTAACTAAGGTATCTTCTGTAATTGATTCAGTTGGATGAACAACCATGTTTGCTGGTTTGTTTATAATAGCTAAATACTCATCTTCGTACACTACTTCTAATAATATATTTTGTGGTTTAATACTAATATCTTTTTTTTCTGGAATATAAACAAGTATAGAATCTCCGTATTTAACCTTAGCACTGGGTTTTACAATTTTATTATTTAAATAAACAGAATTATTTGAAAACAAATTTTTTATAAAACTTCTAGAATATTCTTGTAAATAGTCAGTTAAATATTTATCTATTCTTGTTTCGTCAAAAGAATCTACTTCAATTTTAAATTCATTCATATATTTTCTATCTGCCAGTCTATCGGTTTTAAATTATTTTTCATTAAAAAATTATTACATTTAGAAAATGGTTTGCTTCCAAAAAATCCTCTATATGCTGATAGCGGTGAAGGATGAACCGATTTTACAATTAAATGATTTGGATTTTTAATAAGTTTTTCTTTATTAATTGCATTTCTTCCCCAAAGAATAAAAACTATAGGTTTTTCTCTTTCTCCAAGAATTTCTATTATTCTATCAGTTAAAATTTGCCAGCCTAAATCCTTATGGGAATTAGCTGAACCAGCTCTAACAGTTAAAGAGGTATTAAGCAATAATACACCTTGATTAACCCATTTCATAAGGTAACCATTATTTGGAATATAGCATCCTAAATCATCTTTTAATTCTACAAATATATTTTGAACTGAAGGTGGCTTTCTAACACCGGGTAAAACAGAAAAACTATGACCATGGGCCTGATTTGGACCATGGTAAGGATCTTGCCCTAAGATTACAACTTTTACATCATTATAGTCAACCTTTTTTAAAGCATCAAAAATTAAATCCATAGAAGGATAAATTTTAAAGTTCATATATTCTTTTTTTAATATTTCTCTAAGATTTAAATAATATTCCTTATTAAATTCGTCTTTTAATAATAAATCCCAGCTGTTACCTAAATTAACCATCTATACTCCCTCAAAATCCTTTGTAAAAATAATAGCAATAATTAATAATATACATCCTGATACAACAAAAATATCTGCAAAATTGAATACTGGAAATTCATAGCCGTTAAAAAAAGTATAGGATATAAAATCAACAACATATCCTCTAAAGAATCTATCTATTAAATTTCCAATAGCTCCACCAATTATTAATGATAAACTAATTATAGAAAGTAAACTGAATTTACTATAATTTTTTATTAATGTTATTACTAATAATAAAATAATTATTATCGTTGCAAATAATAATATAAATTTTTTATTTTGGAAAAATCCAAAGGCTGCCCCTCTATTTTCTACATAAACTAATTGAATTTTCTTTCCAATTAAATCAATTGAATTATTTTTCAAATTTAATGCTTTAAATTTAGTAAATTGATCTATTATTAAAGCAAGTACTATTACAATTCCTGGTAACATAATTCTCCTACTCATATTTTATATACTCTATCTTATATTTGTTTTTTTTAGTAACTCCTAGAATATTTAAAAATTTAAATCTTCCAAATCCTTTAACTGAAATAATATCTCCCTCTTTTAATTCATAATGAGATTTCTTTATTTCTTCATAGTTTACCTTAATTTTTCCAGAATTTAATAAACTACTAGTTTTATTTCGTGGATAATTTATAATTTCAGAAATAATTAAATCTAATCTAAGAGATGAAACAATTGCAAAATATTTTTTAGTATTTTCTATTAGATCATCAAAAGAAAAATTATTGTCCAAAGAAAAACTTACCTTATACTTTGAAATTGATAATAGATTCTGTAGAACATAATTAGACAAGGAAGTCCTTAAGATAATAGTGATTTTTTTATCTGTAAATAGAATATCTCCAACTTTACTTCTATTTATTCCCAGTGCTAAAAGTGAGCCTAGTACATCCCTATGATTAATATTATCTATTTTGTCAGTACTGATTATATTAATATAGTCATATATATCTAATGAAGATACATAAGGGCTAATTAAAATACAATTCCTTTCACATTTATCACTATTAGGTATAATTTTATAATCAAAGCTGGAAAAAGTATTAATACTTTTTATGCAATAATCTATTTCATTAGGCGTTAGAAAGTCGGAGCAATAGGTTCCACCACTTCTCTCTACTACAAATAGACTATCAATAAATTTCTTGATAGTCTGTTTCGTTTCTATATCCTGTATATGATTTAATATTTTCGAATATTCTATGTTCATGGCTATCAATTATAATTGATAAAACCCTTTGCTTTGTATTTGGTCTTTAATTTTACCATCAATTTCAAGTTCCTTTGGTGCGATTACAAAAATATCTTTAGTTACTTTTTGCATTTTACCACTTATAGCATAAATTCCACCACTTACAAAGTCGAAGGTTTTTCTCTTAATATCAACATCTAACATTTCTAAATTTAGAACTACTATGTTCTTAGATATAATATCATCTAGAATCAATGGAGCATCATCATATTTTATAGGTTCGTGAATAAGAATTTTTACTCTATCTGATACATAATTGTCCTTAATACTTACAACATTGCTCTTTTTGAATTTATTATTATATACATCATTGTCTTTTTCATTATAATAATCATTAGAATTACTACTTTCGTTTACAGAAGGACTATCATCGTAATAATCATCTTCATAATAATCGTCCTCATAATAATCATCATCATAATCTTCATCTAAACCAATTAAATTTTTAAATTTATCAAAAACGCCCATAGTTTTCCTCCATTAATTATAATTTCTTTCACCAAAAATACTAGTACCTACTCGAATCATGTTAGAGCCTTCTTCTATTGCTACTTTATAATCATGACTCATTCCCATAGATAAGTATTCCATATTAATATTTTTAAAGTTTTTATTAGCTAAATCATCATATATATTTTTAAGTTTTCTAAAGTAAACTCGTACTTTTTCTAAGTCTTCATAGTAAGGAGCCACTGTCATTAAACCTTTAACTTTAACAAACTCACATTCTTCAATTTTTTCAATTAGCTCCAATAAATCTTCCTCATGTAAGCCGGTTTTACTTTCTTCTTTTGCTAAGTTTAATTCAATTAAACAATTAAATATATAATTGTTGTTTTTTCCTCTTTTTTCTAATTCCTTTAGTAAGGATAACCTATCTAAAGATTGAATTAATTTTACCTTATTAACTAAATATTTTACCTTATTTGTTTGTAAATGACCAATCATATGAAAAATAACATCAGAATTATTTATTTCTTCATATTTCTTAACTAATTCCTGTACTTTGTTTTCTCCAAATTCTTTTTGACCATGATTGTAGGCTTCTAATACTCTTTGAGAGTCTACAGTTTTTGAAACTGCAATTAAAGTAATATCCCTATTAATTGAAAGTTCGTCTTTTATATTTTTAATATTATTTTGTATTTCATCTAAATTAGTACTTATACTCATTTTATCACCTATTCTAATAATTCACCTAATTTTACTTTTGTTGGATTTTTAATTATTGCATCATAAGAACTAACAGTTTCCATTTCCTCACCATCAATCTTAATCAATCCCTCATTACCATAATTTATAATTGCTTTTTTATCCTTGATTGTAATTACTTCTACAGGTTTAAACGAAACAACTCCACTAGGTTTTCTTATATAAACACCTACTAAATCCTTATTAGTTATTAAAGATTTTTCTGGTATTTCATATGATTTTGTAGAAAAATTTATAATGTCAATATTATAAAATCTGTCTTCATTTAATGAATCGAAACTTGTATCAAAGTATGCTGCTATTGTAAAAATCTTATTTTTTAAATCAATATCTTGTATAGTTCCAGTAATATAATCATCATTGATTTTAATGGTAATTTCTCCACCAATTTCATAAGTTTTCTTTATATCTTTAGCATTTATAGTAAAAACCAAACCAAAATAATTATTGTTAACTATTTTCAATCCTTTTTTATGGGACTCTTTACCAGAATTTAAATTTTTTATATTAAAATCCAATAAGTTTAAATCCATTCTATAAATATTATATATGTCTTCATATCCATCTACTTCAGTAAAAATAACTCCTGGATTTTTTGCTTTAATTTTCTTCCCATTAGATTCAAGAATAGATTTGTATATATTATTTTGACTTTCTAAATATTTTTTATATTCAACTTCATGATTTTGATATGTATCAACTGGTAAATTACCAATTTTTTCATAGTTATAATCATTTAAACTATCTATTATATCTTCAACAGGAAGCAGTTCATCAGATTTATCTTCTTTTTTTAATTTTTCTAACTTATCATTAACAATATTTGTATTTAGACCATATTTGTTAGCAAAATCATTTATAGAACCTAAAGAAGTATTAACAGATATTCTCGAAGTACTTTTTGCTCCTAAATTTAAATTCTCATCATATGCATATACGTGCTCATCTCTTAGAACTATTGCATTTGTATTGATTTTCTCTTCATAAATCACTGGAGATTTTAAAATAATAGTATTGTTTTTTATAAATTTAATATAAAAATTTCTAACAACTACTAGTATAATAAAAACAAATATTATAG
>DUUN01000707.1 GCA_012841535.1 Gallicola sp.
CTATAAGATTATAGTAATAATCAGATAAGTTTATCTCGATTTTTCTATTATCATCAAGATTTAGCCTGTGAAGCTTATTACTTACATTATAATAAAACATATATACATAGTTATTTTCATTTGCCATTAAATAATCTGCTGGCCTATAGCTAGTTGAACTGAGTTCCATAGTTGTATATAAATCAATCTCTTCATATTCCTCTGTATCTAAATTAATAACTGCCATACAGACCTTTCCAGTATTGTAATTAGGGGATATAGCGTATAATTTATTGTTATATTTAAAAGTTCTAAACCTGTGAGTAATACTACTTGAGTAATACCCTGGTGTATAGCTAGTTGCTACTGGAAGATCTACAACTTTGGATTTATAACTATCTAACTTGAAATTCCTTGATACTTCTTTTAACCCATATAATATCTCTTGAGTTGATCTATCATAAATCATTTCTGCCCACCATAGCTTTTGAAATGTTCCATTAGCTACACTAGTTGGAAAATCAAAGACAAAGTGTAAATTGCTTTCTGTAAATATAGATTCATTTAAATTTATTGTTCCTTTAGATATACTTGTCCCAGCATAGGGTCTTGATTTATCTGCCCAACCGATTATATTTCCTTTAATTGCTCTTTCAAATCCAGACTCAGGTGTTGTATCATCTGTTAGGAAAAAGTGCCTAAATGGGGCTGTAAAATATGAATAACTACCACCACTTTCATAGTACCTGTCATCCTTATATGATGTTGTGCTTCCTGTCTCTGAGTCATTATATTCATACTGTCTACCCCATGGATTGCCTCTAATTCTGTGGCAAAAGTAATCCATAAAGGCCATTCTTGCAATAGAGTCTGTAATCCTATTTTCAGTTTTTATCTCTCTTTCGATATTTCCTTCTTCATCAAATAACTGTATTGTTATTACACCTTTAATATCTACATCAGGTTTCATTTTTACATGTTCAGTAATTGATCCATCTATAAAACTTTTATCATAACCTTTAATTTCTCTCATTTTAAACTAATCACCTACCTCGTCTAATATAATACTTACAGATTCTACAATTTTGTCTTCACTAATATTCTTGTATAAAACTTCCTCTAAGACTAATGGAGTTATTGGTATCATCTTATCTATCCTATAATTAAAGCTTATCTTTCCCTGGCTTAAGTCTAAATACTTTACAATATCTTTTACCTCTGCATGAGGTACATCTGAACTTAAACCACCAGTTAGATTTCTACCGTCAATTGCTAGTTGTAATCCATTTGGCATTATTGTAGCCCCACCACTATCTACACTTAGTTTTACACTTAAATAATGTCCACCTTCTTTTAATGCTACAAGTGCCATTGGGATGGATATAAGATTATCTCCTACCTGAAGTTTTTGTTTTAGACTAGTAGGTATTTCACTATTATCTAAACTATATTTTATACTCAAGGTAGCAACTGATGAGGCATTTATACTTAAAATTAAATAAGACATAAGGTTTGTATTCCTAGTAATACCTATGGGCATATATATAACTTCTCTTTCATTAGTAGCAACTGTGATTGTACTTGGGTTTGTAAAATAAAGCATAGAACTCATGGCCTGAGAAATACTGCTTGCCATTGATAAGTTGTTCCTTGATACCTCAGCTATATATTGGTCTAAGGTGCTTAGTGGTTGACCAAGTTCTACCCTGGTATTTTTAGCACTTAGAACATCCCTTTCAATACCAATTACCTTTACCTTTATATCTATTCCAAGTATCTTATGGCTAACCGTTACTATATCTCCTACTAAAACCTCTTCTAATTTTTTATACCTTTTGTATTCTTCAGTACTTGCCAGTTGAATAAAATCTATTTTATAGTTCACATCAGGTATTGCATTAGCAAGAAGATACTTTTCTCCCTCAATCCTGAGCATACCTTCACTAGTTGCATCTTTGAAATCTACCTTCTTTATTAATGCAAAATTTGGATATTCCGAATCCTCCCATATTGGATTTAATAAATACTTTTCAGATAAGGTTATTCCATTGGCTCCTACAGGGTATATCCATGTGGCTACATTATCACTATTTAATTTCTCACTAATACCAATTATATTTTTTCCATATTTAATCCTAATTCCATTATCTTTTCCCTTGTCTTTATCTATTCTAATGTTAAAATTGTCCCTTACTAATTCGCCCTTCCATTCATTTACTATTAAAAAGATAGCCTCTACAATATTCTTTTTAACAATGTATTGGGTCTTTTTCTCTAAAATATCACTATCAAATGTATAACTGCTTTTCACCCCTAATTCTTCTTTTATTATTTCTAAAGCTTCTTTACAGGTCTTATTTTCTGCTCTCCTATCTTCAATAATAAAATTGTATAAATCATAAAATATATGTCTAGCATTTGCTGTAATAGATCTATTCTTGCTATCTTTATCTGTGTGATAAATCCTAAATATTTGTCCTTCTACTTTAATAATATTAAATGGTTTTATATGTTTTGATTTATTGGAGCTTAGAGGATATGAAAGTTCTAATTCATATTCCCCATTTATTTTTTCAACAATCTTACATACTAAAGATTCATTTAAAACTGCTAAACCATTTCTATTAAAGTCAGTTTCTTTTTTATCATAAATTAGAATTATTATAACCACCGCCAATTTGGAGTGATTTCAATTTTTGATATTCCTCCACTAAAGCTAATTAAATTATCACCAACATCTAATTTAGGAAACTCACCAGAGATATTATTACTTGCATTACTTATTTCTCCTTCCCTGTAAGAAAAAGCTTCTTCCAGTTCACTGTCTATAATTAGTGTACCAGTGAAATCTATTATTTCTATTTTGTTTTCATTTATTTTAAATTCTCCATCTTCATTACAAGTCACTCTAATTATTGGTTTACTATAAATGCTTCCTGGGTTAATAATAGAAGTCCCAGACTGATTAAGGATAATATTGTTATTAATACTTGCATATTTAAAGGGTCTGCAATTAAAAACAATAATAAACTCAGAGAATTTCTTAGCAATTTGTGAAAAATCAATACTATTAACTACCTGTGCCTTATACTTTTTATTATCATTAAAGCTAAATATTAGATTGCCTTCTCCAGCTGATAGTAACCAGGCCTTTATTTCATCTATCTTATCTAGTAGATTTTCATCCTTAACTTTACATTCCACTCCAATAGTAATATTCTCGTAGGTTCTTTCATCATAGGTTAAACTTGAATCCCTTCCTGGTATATCAATATAGGATACTCTTCTTTTGGGTGATGGAAGGTTTGGTCTTTTGGATATAATTATCCCAAAATTTTTATAACTGTTTTTCTCTGCAAAGTTAAAGCTAATCATTAAGCACCACCTCTCCCCATAGCAACCCTTTGTCTATAGAATTCTAGTTCATATGCAAGCTGTTCTATATCCTTACCTGTACTATTATTAAAGTTTTCAATCTGAATTGTGAGACTAGTATTATTCGAACTTGAATTTCCTTTATTTTTACTTATCATATCCATTGATTTTTCATTAGAAAAGACTTTTGACCCCCTTGGGAGTTCTATAAGTTCTGGCCCTTTTTCCCCAACCCAAGTAAGGCCACCTCTCCAATAATCTGTACCTTGGGCATTTTTACCTATATTTTTTATCTTGTTTCCTACAGTCTCAAACACTTCTCTTACCCTTGTAGTAAAGGTAGCCTCTTTGTTTTCTACTCTTTGATTATTCCAGTCTCTAATTTTATCAAGTCCACTTTGAATTCCATCTTTTATCTTATTAAAAGCATCTTTAACTTTTCCTGCCATAGCTGAAAACTTACCACCTGTTATTTTGTCCATAGCATTTAGCCCAGTTTCCCAGGCAAACTTATAGCCATCCATATAAGTTCCAAGGATACCCTTAATTCCTCCGCCATGCTCATCAATTTTTCCTTTAATAAAGCCCCAAGCAGTGGAAGTGTTATTCTTTAAAATCTCCCAAGTATCAGAAGTCTTAGATTTTATATTGTCCCATTTCTCAGACACATTTGATTTAATATTATTTAAAGTCTCTGAAGTATTAGACTTAATATTGGACCACCTATCTGAGATGGTAGCTTTTACATTATTCCAGGCTTCAGATGTATTAGTTTTAATAGCATCCCAGCTTTCAGAAGTATTGGTCTTAACACTATTCCAACCTTCTGAAACTCCAGTTTTAATATTTGAAAGACTTTCACTGGTGTTAGTTTTAATGATATCCCATTTTTCACTGACACTAGACTTAACATTCTCCCAGGCCTCAGATGTATTTTCTTTGATATTGTTCCACTTTTCAGAGATGGAGTCTTTTAACTCTCCAGCTTTTTCTTTTATGGTATCCCAGTTCTTATAAAGGGTTACCCCAATGACAATAATTGCTCCTATAGCTGCTATAGCAATTCCAATAGGTCCAGTCAAAAGTGCCATGGCACCACCAGCTCCCGCAACAGCTGTTGATATAGTAGAAAAGGCAGTAATAGCACTACCGACTACAGTAATTATCTTTCCAAAGATTAAAAGGGCAGGTCCTATGGCAGCTACAAGTAGTCCAATTTTAACTATAGTTTCTTGTTGAGCAGGGGAGAGGCTATTAAGTTTGTCAACGAATCCTTGAATAGATTCTATAATAGCTCCGATTGATGGTTTCAACACATCATATATTTTAAGTCCTAATTCCTCTAAAGCAGATTTAAGTTCAGTTATTGATCCCTTGTTATTATCTTGCATAGTTTTTGCTACATCTTCTAAGGCTCCATCTGCGCCAGATATACTTTCTTTTAGGCCATCATAACTATCATCTAGTCCATTTATAAGGGCATTTAAATCCTTAACATGTTCCTTTCCACCAATCATGGCAAGATAGGTGTTTCTTTGCTCTTCGGTCATTCCTGCTAACTTATCCTTTAAATCAAATAAGACATTTTCTAAACCTTTAAAATTCCCTTCACTATCAAAGGCAGTAAAGCCTAATTCATCTAAGGCTGTTTTTGCTCTGCCTGTTGGTGCAGTTAAATTTGTCATTACTGCATTAAGGGCAGTCCCAGCTTCAGAACCTTTAATACCAGCATTTGCAAGAAAGCCTAAAGCTAGGGCGGACTCTTCAAGTGGAATATTTAATCCTCTTAAAGTACCCCCAACCTTTAAATATGCCTCAGCCATTTGGTCTATATCTGTATTACTAGACCTTGCTGTTTGAGACACAATATCTAAATATCCAGGAAGTTCCTGTGTAGTAAGTCCCATAGCAGACATGGAATCTGTAACTAAAGAACTCGCTTTTGCTAAATCAATATTTCCTGCTTCGGATAGACGAAGTACAGGCATTAATGCATCCATTGAAGTAGTTGTATCCCATCCAGCAAGAGCCATATATCCAAGAGCATCAGCTGCATCTTTTGCAGATTTTGATGTTGTAGCCCCTGCATCCCTTGCAGCTTTTTCAAGTAGTACCATTTCTTCATTTGTAGCTCCTGACATGGCCTTTACCTTACTCATGGATTGTTCAAAGTCCATACCTATCTTTATAGCAGCAGTTCCAATTCCTGCAATTGGCAAGGTTACAGTCTTAGTTAAGTCTTTACCTACATTTTGCATTCCTTTACCAATATCCTGCATTTTATTTCCTATAGGTTCCAATGTTTGACCTAACTTATACCAAGTAGAAGATTGAATTTCTATTTCTTTGTTAACCTTCTTTAAATCACTTTCCATTTCACTTAGTTTAGCTTTGGCGTTATTAAGCTTAATTTCTAAATCTTGAGTTGCCTTTGCATCTTGCCCTTTAGACTCTACTGATTTTTTATGGGCTGCCTCTAAGGCTTCAACTCTTTGTTTTTGTATGTCTGTTTGCTTAGTTAAACTATTTGATTTTAATTTTAACCCATCAAGACCTTTTCCATGGTCTCCAAGGGCAGCAGTAGATGCTTTGAATTGTGAATCCAAAACTCTCATTTCACGGTTTAAACTTGCTATGCCATTTTGAAAACCACTACTATCTAAACCTATTTTTACATTTAAACTTCCTATTTCCCTTGCCAATTTATCACCTCCAGGCATAAAAAATACACCTAATATTTAGGTGCTATAAAATGTCATCAATATAGTTTTTATTGTTTTCTGCTTTCTTACCTAATAGCTTTAGATAGTAGATTATGTCCATAATATCTATATCATTAAGGGTCCAGTTACTTTCAAGTAAACTCAGGTAAATACTGTCTATAAATTCTTCTGGATCAACAGCATTACCTTCTAGTCGTTTTTTTCATCTACACCAGTAGCAATAGCTACTTCACCTACAATTTCATTAATACATTTTGTAATGGTAGGTATTAATTCTTTAGAAGCTATACCATCATATACATCATCACGGGTAAACTTGCCTTTGAATATTTCTACAATAAAATCAACCATAGTGTCTAATTCTTCTGGACTCATATCATTAAAGTTTACTTGTTTTGATATTTCAAGGGTTCTCCTTAGCAATCTTGCAGATATAAAGTTAGACACAAATGTTTTTTCTTTATCATCTATTAAAAGTTTAATCTCCATAAAATTCTCCTTTTACTCAAGTATTTTTGCACCCTGGAAGGTAAGAAGGGCAAGGGATAAATTTACTTTAGCCTTATCAACATCTCTTTTAGTAGCCTTATTATTATTTGCTATTACCTGTGCATTATCTATTGCATTACTAAAGATTTCATAATCATTTTCTGGATATTCTCCAATTCCAGTTCCAATAGTTGCTGTTTGCAACACCCCTTGTGCAATCCCTATTGCTGATAATAGTTCTGACTTGTCAGCGGGGGAGAGGGGAGGGCTATCAATTGGAACTTCACTAAACCATGAATCTGCTCCTGTAAACTCTAAACTATCTTCATCTGCAGTTCTTTTCCAATCCCCATCATAAGTTCTTGGCATAAAGGTAAATTTAATGACAGGAGTTTTATGATCCACGTTATCTGTCTTTGTAGTAAAATCTTCACCCATTGGTTGTGCCACACCTTTAAGCAGCCAAATATACCTGTATTTTCCACCCTTTCTTAGGGACTTAAAACCTAGAGCAAGATAGGGAGGGGTATCATCCTTATTTTCAACTAAAACACCATTTTCATATTTGTTTCCAAGAACTCTGGCCCTAGTTGCAAGTGGTAAGTCAGCTGTTTCTATTTCAACTTCTATTTTACCAAGGGCAGAAATAGACTCCCATAACTGATCATCTGCGTATAATTCTTGAGTATTAACATTAGGATTAATTTTAGCATTAATAGCTCCTGGAATTTCTTCAACATCGTAGTAAAGAATTGAAGATTTAGTATCTTTTTCAAGTATTGCAAAGTGTATATCTTTTAATCCATATTGACTCATTTTTCAACCTCCTTTAAAAATCTCATTACTTTATGATAGACCTTAGTGTCTTTTTCATATAAATCAAAGTATCTTTGTTTAATAAAACCTTCTGCCAGCATAGTTCTATCTACTTCTTCGGCTAAAATACTATAGTCTGTTTTAGACCAGATATCTATTTGTGTAAAATATCCTCTTATTACTTCTTTATCGTCAGAGTGGAGGGAAGGTTTATCTAAATAAGTTAAGAAGGTGATATAGGGGTAGGCTTCAGATTTTGATGTTTGAAAAGAAACTGGAACACCTATATTTTTAAGTGCTGATACAATTTTATTGTTTATACTCATAGGCCTAGTCCTTTCTTAATTTCATCCACAATTATTTTTTCAGCTTCTTGTTTTGAACTTTCGTAAGCCCTACTTATAAAAGGGTTTGCATTTATATTAGTAGTTCCAAATTCTAAAAAGGCAGCATAATATGCATCTTTACCTGGACCAACTTCTATATTCTTGGCTCCATCTTTAGATTTCACCCTAGATACAGTTATATTTTTCTTTAAGTTTTCTGTCCTTATGGGTGCTTCTCTTTCTATAGCTTCTTTTACTATATTTCCAGCTTCCCTAAGGGCTGTATTTTCAATTCTAGATCCTTTCGCACCTAACTTATCTATTTCATTTAATAGGTTTTCCATTCCATCCAACTGCATCTTAGCCACTTAAATCAACCTCCATAGCTTTTATTTCCATAAATCTGTTTCTATACTTAATATTATCTATGGATGTAATATTGTAATTTTTATCTTTGAAAACTATTCTCATGCTTGTGTCAATGCCTGGAAGATATCTAATAGTAAATTTAACCGTATTCTCCATCTGAATAGCTGCTGCATCAAAATATTCTCTTCCATGAAGATTAGAGACTCCAGCCCATACTCTTTTATAATCAATCCATTCTTCTATTTCAAAGCCATTTTCATTAATACTCAACTTTAATTCTTGAATGGTTATTCTTTTATTTAAAGAAGCTATTTCCATAGAATCACCAGCTTTCCTTACGAAGGTTGCCTAGTATTATTTTCATAACCTCAATGGTTTCAGAAATACTAGCACTTTCATTTTTTGAGTAGAAGTAGGAACCTTCTCTTTTTTCATACATATTGGCGATACAGTAGAGGACAGCTTGTTTTACCAACTTTGGAACTTCTTCAAATTCAGATAGGGGAAACCTCAGTATTTCCTCACAAATTTCCTCTCCTGTAAGAATAAAAGAAGTGATGAGCGTATCTTCCTCATCACTATCTATTCTTAAATAAAGCTTTGCTTCTTCTAAACTTACAACCATACACCCATCACCTCATCTTTATTCTAAGTTCATAAATCCAGCATATTTCAATTTCTCAAGCAGTAAATTAAAATCAGACTTTAACTCAGCTATGGTAGAAGCAGTACTAAGAGGTTGATTTTCTGCCCTAATCAATGGCTTTCCATTTAAAAGAAATACTCCATCTTCAGATATTTCTAGGACTCCATTAACAAACCATTTTTCACTGCCTTGTTCTTTATAATTTTTTACATTAGACATATAATCACCTAGGCTTTCATCTGTAATACTTTTATAGCTTCTGGAAGAATTAATTTTCCATCAACTCTCTGACTTGCTTTAAAGCCAATTTGTCCAGTTACAGCATAAAGCTCATTAAGTCTTTGGAAAGACCTGCCTTGCCTATCTGCTATCCAGTAATATGAAAAGTCACCAAAGGCTATAGGTTTTGCCCCTGCTGCTAATCCAGGAACATAGGAGGAGGTCTTAACTGGTCTATTAAGAATAGTATCTGGTTCTCCAGCAGTGATAGATGGTTGCCAGATATATTGGCCATTTCCATCCTTAAGTTTTCTAATTTCTTTTACGGTAGAATCATTCATTATAAAAGTAGCTTTTTTTCTATAAGGAGATTTAAGAGAATAGAAGAGGTCTATTATCTCATCAATTTTAATAGTTGATTGGGTAGAAGCTGTTGTTCCTATTCCTGCACCACCTGTATCGTTGAATATCCCTGTAGGTTTACCCGTACCATTTCCAATAAGAAATGCTTCTTCTTCGGCGGAGCCGATTCTTCTAGCAAATTCCTTAGCGATGTAAGACTCTAAATTAAATACACTATCATTAAGGAGTTCTTCAGAAACCTTAATCATTGTAGCAAGTTTATATGCACTTATTGAAATTTGTCCAAAGCTATCATCGGATTCTTGAATAGGTGCTTCTTCATCAATCCATGTTGCAGTACCCTTTGAAGCTACTACAGGAATTTTTCTGTCTCCTGAAGATGTGTTAATTATTGTAGCTAGCGTTCTAAAGAAATTTTCCTCTAATAGGCCTTCAACAAGAATCTTTTCAAATTCATCTGGTGCTAAATAGCCACCTTCACTGTCAGTACCAATTTTCAGTGAGTTTCTTATTTCTTGACTTGAATTATTCCTCATATTATTCCAGAAAGCCTTTTTATACTCATTAGATCCTCGACCTTGCTTTTCCTCATCCCTAGTATTATCAGGGGTAGTAAAGAGTGGGGAAGAGGTAGCCTTGGAAAGTTCCAAATCCATTACTGCCTGCCTTTCAAGTCTTTCTATTTCCTTTCCCAAATCTACTACATCTTGTTCCATTCTTTCATAGCTAGCTGTATCTTCAGCTGAAAGAAGGCCATTTTCATTTCTTCTTGAATCTAAAAAAGCCTTGGTAGATTCCCAAAGCTTAGCTCTTTTTTCTCTTAATTCAATTATTTTGTTCATCGTATTACCTCCATTTATTTTATTAGATTTAATCTCTTACTTAATTCATCATAAGAAGTACCAGTAGCTATTGCCGTTTTTTCCTTCTTTGGAAATTTACGAATTAGTGTGTTTATTACAGTAACCTTGTCGAATATAAAGTTATTATCTATCTGTGTGTTCTCATTATGTTCACCATAAAGAATTGTATCTGCAAATCCAAGTTCAACAGCCTTATTTGAACTCATCCAAGTTTCATTATCCATCATTTTAGATATCTTATTTCTTGGAAGGTTTGTTTTTACTTCATAGGCATTAATAATGCTTTCTTTAACTTCAGAAAGCATTTCTTTAGCTTTTACCATATCGGTTTCCTCACCCCATATAAGAGTGGAGGGGTTATGAATCATAAGCATGGCAACAGGGGACATTAAAATTTCATCTCCCGCCATGGCAATAACTGAAGCAGCAGAGGCAGCTAAA
>DUUN01000568.1 GCA_012841535.1 Gallicola sp.
AAAACAATAATACTTATAACCATTATTTCTACATTGATCGTATGTACACAGTCACCATTTATTGTAAATGATAGATTAAATGAATATGTGGTTTGTTTACCTTTAGAGGATATTTATGAATAGAGACAAATTTAGAGAGATTTTTGATGAAGGATATTTAATGCCACCATATTCATCATATGGATTGTTTATGTTTAATCAATGTAGAAATAATGGTTATAAGTATTATTGTTTTACTGAAGGCAGCACTGATGAAGTTTTTTATAAAAATGTAATTGGTTTAGAGTTTTTAAAAAATGATACTTATTTTATTCCTATGCAAAATAGTCAAGAAGCCCCATCAGAGTTTGATATTGGTAAATCTGGAGTTATGAATACTTATAATGATATACGAACAAGAAATAATTTGCTGCATTATTTAGACAGATGTATATTTTTGATAGATCATGATTATGAAGGTGCATTAAGTAGTAAAGTTGTGGTTCCTGAAACATTAAGAGATAACCTTACTATTACTAAATTATATTCGTTTGAAAATTACTTTTTGATAGAAGAAAATATTGATAAAATTTTTAA
This sequence comes from Gallicola sp., assembly GCA_012841535.1. Taxonomy (GTDB): domain Bacteria; phylum Bacillota; class Clostridia; order Tissierellales; family Peptoniphilaceae; genus Miniphocaeibacter. Next base: position 577 of record DUUN01000568.1, read on the forward strand.
ATTATTTGGTTTGGATGATGTAAATGTGTTTAAACAAAAATTAAATAATTTTGTAGAAGAAATAAGTGAGTATAACCGTTTAAAAAGTGCAATTAATATTTCGTATATGAAAGGTGTAAATTATCGTCCTCCTGTTAACTATAGAAAAAAATATGATTCTAATGAAATTTTTATTTTCGATTTTAATAATGTATATGATTACTATTTTAGAAAAGAATTATTCGATAGAGAGCTTAATAATATGAGAACAGCTGTTAATAACTTTGAAAAAGCTAAAGAATATTTCGAAAATGATTCTTTGAAATTTAGAAATAATATAAATTTTGTAAGAGGTCATGATTTGTATAGGTTTCTTCAATACTATTTATGGCAACGACATAATATTGATATAAGACCAAGAAAAAACAATATAAATTATATAAGAATGATAAATGAATGTAATATAGATATTGATATTAAAAATGGCTTGGGAAAATTAATGAATAAAAAAATAGCTTAGTTGTCTTCTAAGCTATCTATTATACTAACAACATTATCGAGGGCGGTACTAAACATATGAGAATATGTATTTAGTGTTTCCTCGATTTTTGTATGTCCTAAAAATTTAGCAACTAATGTAACATTAGCACCATTATTAATTAACAATGATGCACATGAATGTCTGAAGTTATGAAGTCTAATTGACTTTAAATTAGCAGCTTCAGCAAGTTTGGTTCTTCTATCATATATAGTAGAATCTGCAAGCGGTCTTGCATCAGATGCTACAAAGAAATCATCGTTAAAGTTACCATATTCCTTTTTAGATTGCTCGTAGAGCATTTTAAGGTCGTTTAGAAGGACTTTTGTGATAGGAACAATACGATAACTATCTTTTGTCTTTGTATCCGAAAATTCGAACTTTGTGCGGTTATTTAGTTGGGTGATTGGCTTGTTAACAGATAATACTTTTTTATCAAAATAAATATCCTTCCAAGTTAAACCTTTTAATTCACCTTTACGTAGTCCACAATAATAAAAAATTTCAAATACACATTTCCATCTAAGATCATCTTCATAAGAAATAAACTTTTTAAATTCTTCGTAGTTATAGTAAG
>DUUN01000516.1 GCA_012841535.1 Gallicola sp.
AGACCATGAAATAGCCTTAATTATTACTACTCTAGCTCTCTAAAAAACTGGCGGATAGGAGTTTTTTCCCTTTCTGCCAAAGAAAAAAGGCTTGATAACATTGTATCAAACCTATTCATTCAATATGTAACTAATGACCTATTTTAATACAAATGTCCACCCCTTACTAAAAAGTGTCCACCCTATAGGTCTTTGTCCACCTCTAGAGCATTTTGTCCACCTTTTAAAGGTTTTGTCCACCCCTTTACTTTGGCGCGTGTTCGCTTATAAAAAGATATAGGAATTGTCCACCAACTGATCAAAGAAAAGCCAACGTGAGCCCTAATTTTGCACCACAAGAAAAAAGAAGCCTCTAGTTGAAGGCTTCAATTCTTATTTCTTTTCCATTCGTAAATATGAATGTGATGCTGGAATCTTTATGAACTAATGCTTTCTCTACATAGTATAACCAAATTTCCTCATCCCATTCAGTCATGAATTCTTTATCTGTTTCCAGCTTGTTGATAAAAGCATTTAACTCTATAATTTTGCTAGACTAGTTTTCTCTCTCGGTTATTAATTCTTGAAGCTTATTATTTTCTTCTTCATACCTTTCAACTAATGAATTGTAGTTTTTAACATAATTATACCCCTGAATATATGAAATTACAAGTTGCCGCATTAATAGTTTTGTTTTGAAAACAAAAAAAGTCCCTGACTCCAAAAAGGAAATCAGGGATTGATTTTAAGACGTGAATTTGCAATTCGCATCACTTCATTAATTTGATCTTGATTAAATTTCTCTTTATGTTTTTTCTCAACAGAAACCAATGCTTCCAATGATAACACCCAAATTTCTGCTCTACTCAATCCTTCTGGATATAAGTGGAATTTACTAATCATATAATCAGCCACTTCATTACCATATTGTTCCAATTTGTTTTCGTTTTTTTTCTTCTTAAAAAAACACATAATATTCCTCCTATTTTATCTAAAAAGAATGTCTGGATTATTCCTAAAAATCTCCATAACTTCTGAACTTAATTTGCAAAAATTTTCCATATCATTGAATTGACCGAATGAAAAAGTATAATTTTTATATACTAATCTTTCAGAAAAAACTAAAAGCTTTTTTGTAAAATCAGGAGTCAAGTCAAACAGATTATCGTAATTGCTTCTTATTATTTTTGCTTCAGGAGGCAGCTCAAAATACTTACTGCATTCAGATTCTTTTACACTATAGCAAAAAGCAATAATATACATAAGCAATTCTTTATATGAAGAATAATCTACAGAATCCAAAGTTCTTTCCAATCTATAACTTTTTTTATCTAATTCTAACGCTTCACAAGCTGCATTGAATACAGCCAAACCTATATCTTTAAAAAGCATCTAAACTTCCTCTAGGCATAAACTACCCAATTTAATTATATCTGCAATTACCATTATTAATTCGGCAATAGGTTTATAATGACATATCTTTCCTAAGACCTGTCCTGACATTCTCATATCTCTAATATTATTTGCTAAATATTTCTTTTGAGTCTCTCTTATTTGTGCTTTTGTCATTCCTTGCTCATGCATCAATATATATGACATAGCTTGACATCTATCTCGCATTTCGTCACCTGGGATAATACGTGCTGCTACTACTAAATAATCGAAAATTAAAAATTGAATTGCATAAACTACTTTTATACATTCGCCAACCATTGCTTCTGACATTTCCGCTAAATTAATATCATCTATTTCATTCATTTTTTTCTCTAATTTTCTTAACTTTTCAAGATTCTTATTAGCCCCAAAGAAAAGAATGCTAATGTTATCAGGGTTAATGCGTTTATTTTTCTTTTTTAACATATTTTGATAATCTTCATAAGCATCTTGGGTAATGCAATATTTTACACCATTTTCGTTCCAAGCATAATAAAGACTTCTATCTTTATATTTTCTTAAGTATTCGTAATCTAAAAATTTTTCAAAATCACATTTTTTAATTCTCTTTCCAGCTTATCTACATAAACAGCAACAGTTAATTGCTTACCAAAAAATGGAATTTTATTTCCATACGAAAGTGGACAAAGTGTTATCGTTTTAGCCATATAAAAACCTCCTCAATAGCATATGAACTCAACTGAATAAAATTATTCTATAAATAATATCTACAATAACTATTATACCTCCCCCCCCACAAAAAATCAAGGTCCTGTCAACAAGTTCTGCATTCTGAGCATAAAAAAGTCCCACTTATGTAATGCTATTAATTAATTAATTACACCCCCTATTAATTATTTGTAGACACTTGTATTTGTATAGGAATAGACATATCTGCTTCATATAATTTTTTCATCATTAAATATGAAAATGCGATTGCATCAATTTCACAATCTTGTCCTAGATATTTTAGATCATCTTCTACTTCACTAACATAGTAGTTTGCAAATTCTTTTTTCCATTGAAGAACACGTTCTCTTGGTTCTTTAAAGTACTTACTGAATCTTACCTTATTTCTAAAGTCGACACAGCAGTGCTGATAGATGTGACACATTTCATAAAAGCTCGTAATCAGGTGCAACCTTTAATCTATCAATATTATATAAAACTCTGTAATCGCTAGTTACCATCGCAGTAACTTCAGGATTTGGAAATCTCGATGCAGGATGAAACTCAACTAAAACGCCATCACCTAAGTGGTACATGCCAGAAACAAAATTAACCACATAAAGTGCAATCTTCTTATTTTCTTCAAAATTATTATTCATATGTTCACCTTCTAATCTGGTGACTTAAGTATACCATAAAATCTATATTTTCTTTTATGCAAAATCAATAAAATTTAACAGTGGTAATTAAATTTAACAATGTTAATAAAATTTAACAATGTTAATAAAATTTAACAGCAAATAAACAAATCATTGAAACTAAATAGAAACTAGCAAATTTAGTCCAAATAATATAATTTAACAACGAATTAGATGTGTTTTTACTCTAAAAACCCTATAAAAATTAAAAAAGTCTTGATATTTTCGTATCAAAACTTATCTTTCAATTTGGCTTCGATTACCTATTTTGATACAATTACGCACCCCTATCGAAAATTACGCACCCCTATCGAAAATCACGCACCCTTGATAATATTACATTTTCAAAATAAAAAACCAGTAATCTTTTTCTGCTGTATTTACATTTGGCATATTCATATATTGATATTCAATTAGATAGTTTGAACTAAATGTAAAATCATTTGGATACTAAGCGGTAGCCTTTAATGCAGATGGTCCAGTAACTATATAATTATGATTTGCTTGAATTGTATAGCCATCATACATAGGAATTTGAGTTCTAGTCCCTAATGTTGATTGATTTAAATAAGTGCCATAATTGGTTAAAAAGATGAAATAGCATCCTGCTACACTCGGATTACTTTGTTTGTGACAATCTAAATTATAAATGTCTTTATATGATTCGATATTTCCTAAATCAGGAGCAGAATCCGATACTTTCTTAAACTTCAATTCAATTAAATATAAACTTATTTGAAGACCTATTTTGTATTCAATAACTATATCAATATAGTCATTATTTCCATTGATAGGCATATTCTTTACAAATTTGACCATAAATCTTTCATCAGCAAAGAAAGTGTTTTGATTTAATTCTCTGCTAAAAATATCGGCAAAATGCATTTTAAAAGCATCCTCAAGGCCGACCTCAATAAAACCAGAAGCAAGTTTATTCATATAGATATCCATTGCATTTCTAATTGCTGCCTCAACTCTTGAATCAACTCTCATATCAATTATTTTAGCATTTTTACTCATTATTGTAACCCTCCTTCACCCTATTTTTTATTGTTTGACTTCCATGATAATTTGGATTGTTCGGGTTTAATTGATTAAAGTGACTATTGTTGTTTGCTCGATTGGCAGCATTATTTGAGTTACGTTAATTAACATAATTATTCATTTGTTACTGAGAATGAGTCTTTCTATAAACTCCATGACTTTTTGCCATTAATTCCTGATGGTACATCATCATCAACTCTCTAATCATCACATCAGATAATATGATATTTACCATAAATCATCATCATTTTTCTTCTTTTTCCCCCAACCAGGAGGTGGCATTTCGCCGTGTATATTGTAATAACCCCATTCATCGTCATATCCATCAGTTTCATCATAATCATAGTAATCATTAGAGTCATAATCATAGTAATCATTAGAGTCATAATTGTAATCAATATCTTCACTTGGTTCCTCTTCATTGTCTTCTTTCCTATATTCAAGACATTCATCACACCAGCCATCCTCATCCAGTTTAGAAAAACATACATTACAATACCTCATATGTAACACCAGTCCCCTTTCAAAAAATATATTTTCTACGTTTACAATAAAATGATTATTAGGAAATACGCCGTCAATTATTGGAATCTTAATTAAATTATAGCAAATAAATGACGAATTACAATCTTCTTCAAGAAAGGTGTAGATTCAAAGATTGAATTAGTTCAAATACGTACTTTGTTTTTACTCTATTTTGCTCTCTTTACTATTGTCTTATTTCCATTTCGTTATTTAATTTAAAGGTTGTAAGTTTATCTATCTAAACTCTCCCACTCGCACAGAGGAGTCAAGATAAATCCCGTTACTCAAATACTTTGAGGAAACTAATCCTTCCATCAGACACCTATATTTTATCACTTGTTTAAGTTTTTGTCTATAAATTAATAAATAAAGAATAATATTTTAGCTTCTTAATTTTATAGTAAACATTTAATATATTGTTTTCTAATTATTTCATGTTTTCCACTAATCATTCCAGTTAATATACTAAACTCAAATGAAGATGATTCTTCATCATTAATTTCTATAAGATAATAATTATAAGTATGAAATGTTATCTTCTTTACTTTATCAAAATTTCTATATTTCCAAGTCGATAAGAGTTCATCCTTTTTATATTCAAATTCTCTAATAATTTCTTTCTTATCATTACTTAACACGATATCATCAAAACTTTGTTGATAGTAAAATTGCCATTTATTATTAATTTCTTGAAGATGGATTGATGAGAAACCTATACTAAAATCATATACTATATTTTCACTATATAATGATTTGACTTCAACCCATTCAGCATTCAAATTTGGCCATGAATAGATAGGATTCACATCATCATTAAACTCTATTTCAATGTAGCTTTCATCTAAACTAGCGTTCTTTTTATAACTTGGATCCCCATTAT
>DUUN01000564.1 GCA_012841535.1 Gallicola sp.
CGACTAATTTTTTTTAATAGATTAAATGGAGAAACAAACTACTAGGATTAACTATTTTTATGTATCAATTATACTATTATGGTTACCTATACAATATATTATTGGAATAACTACTATGAAAATTCCATTAGTATTTACTGTGTTGATTTTTATTTATAATATGATTATCTCACGTTTATACTTTAAACAGTTTTTAACAAAGCCAGTAATATTTTGGTTGTTTTGGGTTATTTTCAATATGATAAACTCATATATCAAAGGGGTTAATTATATGTCTTTTACTTATGGGGCATTGATTGCTGAAATAATTATATCTCTGATTATTATGACAATAGTATCGTTGGAGTTTACAAAAAACGCTAATAAACTTGTCAGGATATTGTTAAATATTACTTTAGCTTACTCAATAATTGGTCTTTTAAATTCTGTTAATATTGACGGACGCCTTATGAATGAATCAATGGGTAATGCACTTCCATTAAATACTGTTTTTATTGTTTTCTATAGTGGGTTTTTGTATTTTAATAAAAAATTAAATTCACGAATTTTAATTGCTGTGTGGCTGTTATCAATTTCTTTAATAGTATTGTCGGGTGCAAGAAAGGCTTTAGGAGCAAGTTTAATTATTATTACTTTTTATTTAGTGGCACACTTGAGAAATATTTCATTTAAAACAATCATTTCTTTAGTATTAGTTATTTTTATATTTACTTTCGCTTTTAATTATATTTCAGATGATACAGTTATTGGAGCACGAATTGCTCAAACAATTGAAACAGGCGAAAGAGTAAACACAACAAACATTCAATATTTAAACTTTCTAGGTGATAGAGCACAACACTATATTTTAGCATTCGAGCTTTTTTTAAACAATAAACTAACAGGTGTTGGGTTGAGAAATTTTAGTAGTACCACATTAAATGCTTATACACTTCATTCAGAATATATGGTCCAATTGGCAGAATGTGGTATTATAGGAACTTCGTTTTTCCTTCTTTTTAATGGGTGGATTTTAATTAATTTAGTGAAATTAATTAAAAAAAACAGAGCTGGTTTTTTTATATTGGGAGCTCTTTTAGCAATTTTATTTATTAACCTTACTGCATGGACTTATTCCTCTCCTATGTATTTTGCTAGTTACGGAATAGTTATAGGTTATATAAAAACTAAAAAAAATGATAATTGTAATCTGTGTAGATAAATTTATAGGTGGGGCTGGAAATGTTGCACAATTATTAGCAAGACACTTTGCAAGTAGAGGAGACTCCGTTACTATTTTATTAGATGATCTCTCAATACAAAAAAGATATCAACTTTCTAACGTTTCGGTAAAAAAAAGATTGTCCAAAAAAAGCAATTTTATTAAAAACTCTTTTCAAACATTTCAATCAATTAAACGAATAAATCCAGACATTATTATTTCATTTCTTACGTACATAAATAGAGAAGTTCTTTTTTCACAGTTGTTTTCCAAAACACCTGTAATAGTTTCTGAAAGATCAAATCCATATCAAACACCACCAACCTTTAAAGGAAAGTTGTTACGCGATATTTGTTATATAAGAGCTAGTTTAATTACTGTTCAGTTTGAATACTTTAAAGGGTTCTCAAGATTTGCTGATCACAGAAAATATGTTGTTACACCGAATATGATTTTGAAATCTAATCATATTTGTAAAAATTATTTTTCAAACATTCAAAATACAATTTCATTTGTAACTTTAGCCTCGAAAACTCCATCTAAAAGGATAGATTTAATGATAAAAATTTTTAAAGAAATCAATCTAAAGAATCCAAATACTAATCTTTATATCTATGGCTCTGTCTCTACAGAACCTTCAATTATAAAACTTATTGATGATTTAAAATTAAACCAGAAGATTATATTGGTTAATCACATTAGTAATGTTCATGAAGCATTATCTAAACATGATATATATTTAATGACATCTTCACGTGAAGGTTTTCCTAACTCATTAAGTGAAGCAATGTCTACAGGGTTACCCTCTGTTTCTTTTAAGTGTCATGATGGTTTAGAGGAGCTTATTTTAAATGGTCAAAATGGGTTTTTAGTTGATGAAGAAAATGTAGATGCATTTATAAGAACCTCTCTATCTTTAGTCAAGAATCCACTGCTTAGAAAAGAAATCGGATTAAAAGCAATCGAATCAACTAAAAAATATAACTCAAATAAAGTTTTTGAAATTTGGGATGATCTTATTAAACATTTGAATATAAAAAAATTATTATGAATAAGAAATTTAAACTTACCTATATTCTGCATTACCCTTTAGGTGTAGATAATAACTCAATATATAATTTAGATTTACTAAATACTTATTTTTCTTTGATAAGTCAAAACTTCAATGTGAGTTTAGTCGGCACTAAAATTAAAAAGGATTTTTACCATAACAGCCTTTTAACAAATCGAGTTAACTCAATACTTTTAAGTAAAAAATCAAATAAAAACATAATAAAAAAAACATCAACAACTTTCAAAGCAATACGTTCTTCAGATGTGTGTTTTTTATTTATGCCTTCCATGTCAGCTGTTCTTGCAGGATTGATTTGTTTTATAGTGAGGAAGCCTTTTGTTACTTATTTTGGTGCTAATTGGCATGATTTAATTATTACGAATAATCCTAAACGTGTATTAGAAGCTAATTTTAAAAAATGGTTCAGTAATTTTTTATCGCGAAATAGTATTTTTACATTACATACAGGAAAGGGTATTCTTGAAAGTCATAAAGGAAACAACAAGTACCTAACCTCTCCAATATTTAATTTATCAACAGAGTTGTTTTATCAACGTTCAACATATAAAGATTTATTAAAGTCATCTACTATACAAATTTTATTTGTTGGCACCTTAAGCAAAAACAAAGGTGTTTCTTATTTATTAGATGCATTAGCTATTGTAAACAATGAAAAAATAACGCTTGAAATAATAGGTGATGGTCCTGAAAAAGATAATCTTAAGAATCAAGCAATCAAACTAGGAATTGCATCACAAGTATATTTTCATGGTTTTATTTCAAACGGTCCAGAAGTTTTTGATTTCTATAAAAAAAGCGATATGTTTATACTTCCAAGTTTTTCAGAAGGTTTACCAAGAGTTCTCTATGAGGCAGCTGGTAATGGTTGTCCAATTATTACTACACCAGTAAATAGTGTTCCATATTTATTTAAGGACAACTACGATTGTATATTTATTAAACCGGGTGATAAACTGAGTATTGCTAATGCAATTAATCGATTAATAAAAGAATCTCGATTAAATAAAACTTTAGCTCTTAATGCTTATAAAACCGTTGAACCAATATTAAAAGAGAAAGCCTACGAGCAGCATTCACGTCTTATTCAAAAATATTTAAAAAAACATGAGATGCTATAGTTATAAATATTAGAAGGAAGATAGATTTGGAGTTACTAACTTTGCTGGGACAAAAAGTTAAGCATAAAAAACAATTAATTAAAAATGTTGCTTAACTTTTTGTCTCAAATAAGTTGGCAATTCCAATTGTCAAAAAAGTCCAGTCAGATATAGTAATTCATATAGATTTATTAAATTGCAGTATTTATATTTTAATAAATTATCAGCTAGTGTAGGTTTACTTAGTGTTTGATAAATTAAATGTTTAATAAATCAAGTAAATATGAAACCTTAGTTATATTTAAACCGATCTACAAATATAATTAAGGATGAATATTTTATTAATTCTCACGATAAATGGCAAATTCATTTATTATTTGCATAATTTCAATAGAATAATGAGAAAACATATACTTTTTATACTCCATACCCCCCCCCCAGTTCATGGCTCATCTGTAGTAGGGCAATACATCAAAGAGAGCGAAATAATCAATCAAGCTTTTGATTGTAAGTATATAAACTTAGGTACATCGCATACAGTAGATGAGATCGGGAAAAATCCATTACAAAAGATAGGTCGGTACTTCTCTATATTATGGCAGGTTTTCACTCAACTTATTCGTTTTAGGCCTAATTTGTGCTACTTAGCCATTACCGCCAAAGGGACCGCCTTTTACAAAGACAGCCTCATAGCCTTGCTGGCTAAAGGTTTCGGAGTTCGCATGGTGTACCACTTTCACAATAAAGGAGTCAGTACCCGTCAACACAAAGCTTTGGATGATTTCTTATACAAAAGTGTTTTTAAAAATGCACACGCCATCTTACTTTCCAAATATTTATACCCCGATGTGGAGAAGTATTTTACAACAGACCGGGTTCATTATTGCCCCAATGGTATACCTGATATAGAGAAAAGAGAAAAGAGAAAAGAGAAAAGACTTAATGATAAAGTTGAACTATTGTTTTTGTCGAATTTGATTGAGTCTAAAGGCGTGTTTGTATTGCTTGAGGCTTGTAGTATCCTAAAACAAAAAGGGCTTTCATTTCATTGCACTTATCTAGGTGGCGAAGGCGATGTAAATGCCCAACAATTTCATCAAAAGGCAAAAGAACTGGGTGTAACAGATCAAGTTGTTTATGTGGGTAAAAAGTATGGTGTAGAGAAAGAAGAAATCCTCTCCGAAGCTGATATATTTGCATTTCCAACGTACTACGAAACTTTTGGTTTAGTAAATCTTGAAGCTATGCAATTTCGTTTGCCTATTGTATCAACTTTTGAAGGTGGAATACCTGACGTCATAGAAGACGGTAAGACTGGTTTTTTAGTACCCAAAAAAAATACAATTGCACTTGCCGAAAAACTGGAGCTATTAATTAGTAATCCTGAATTAAGAAATAAATTGGGCA
>DUUN01000701.1 GCA_012841535.1 Gallicola sp.
ATATTTAATAAAAGAAGATAAAAAAAATCTAGAATATAACAGAGTATTCTCTTTTGGTTTAGATGAAGAAGTGAATTTAGATGAGATTATCAAAACTTTATATTCAAAAGATAAAAAAGTGGATTCATCTGTTAATTTATATATTTTAGATGACAACCAATTTAATCAAAAAATAGTACTACCTAAAACATCAGTATTTAAATTAGATAATCAGATAAATAAAGAGATTAGAGCTAAATTTGAAAAAGATGATTATGTATACAGCTCAAGAGTTTTCAACTTTAAAAAGAAAGGTATTTTTGTTTTTAATACTATATTGTTAAAGGATAAAATTGATAAAATTGAAAGTTTATTAAAAAAATCCAACTTAAAAATTAAGTACATATATTCAATAAGAGAAATTATTGAAATTAAATCCATTCAAAATAATTTCAAAGATGGTCTTATTGTTATGGATTTATTTGATAAAAGGATAATTGGAATAGTGAAAGATAATAAAACATTATTATTTAGTAGTAATGCTAATCTTCAAAATTTTGAAGTTGATTTATTAAGAATATTAACTGAACATCAATTTACAATCTTTAAGGAATCTATTCATTCAATTTTAAGTGACAATAAAATTGAATCTAAAATAACTAGTGAACTTGATTTTATTAACTCAAATGATCAATGTATATTTAATGTTCCTAAAGAGATGCTTAAACGCTTATATAAGAGGGTTAAATAAATGAAAAAAGCTTTTACATTAATTGAAGTTATTGTGTCGTTAGCACTTATAGCTATCGTAACTACTTTAGTGATATCATTGATAATTATATCTAGTAGAGTTTCTGATAATGAATCTGATAAAAGAAATGCTTGGAGAATTGTACATAATATTCATCAAGAATATTTATTTAAACCGCAAAATTTTGAAAATGGTGATTTATTAGATCATATTTCTGAGTATACTGATGAAGAAAATAGTAAATACACTAATGGTTATTTATATATAAATCATAATTTTGAGTATACTGATGAAGAAAATAGTAAATACACTATAGAACTACAAGTTATTAATAATGGTAAATTTTTACATTTAAAGATTATTAAAATTAAATCGAATAATAAAGAAATTCTAAGTAACATTGATTTAGGTAAGGTAAATATATGAAAAAGGGGTCTATATTAGTTAGTACATCAGTTTTATTAGGTACAGTAGTTGTTTTAAGTCTAATGCTTATAAGTCTTAATTTCTTTATTTATAATAGGCTAAATAAAGATTTAACAAAAGAACGTTCATTACTGGAAATACAGGTAGCTGCACAAGAAATACTTGTAAATATAGATTATGAAGATACTTCAGAAGAACAAGAGGTTTTAAGTCATCAAATTACTTTTGATAGGGATGTGTATATGTTTACTTTAGATAATGATGTACATTTGATAAATGTAGAAGTCAATCGAAGTAAAGAAGTATTAATTTGGAAAGTTATGGTAATAGATTAATGTATGATATATTATTGTTTTTTTTAGGCTTAATTATAGGTAGTTTCTTAAATGTTGTAATTTATAGATGGCCAAGAAATGAATCTATTTCTTACCCATCTAGTCACTGTGTCAAATGCAATCATACAATTAAGTGGTATGATAATATACCTGTTATAAGTTACATATTTTTAAAAGGAAAATGCAGAAACTGTTTTGAGAAAATATCTGTTAGATATCCACTTGTAGAACTAATAACAGGCGTTATGTTTTTAATTACATATAAACTAACCGGTTTTAATTATGAATTAATAATTAATCTAAGTTTAACAATCATTTTTATAATCATTATTTTTATAGATATAGATCACCACATTATTCCGGATTCTATGACCTTATCAATTTTTATACTATCAATAGTATTAATTATAATTAAGAGTACGAATCAAATAGAATATGATTATATATCAAACATTATAGGATTTATCATTGGATTTTCATCTTTATTCCTAATTAGATTTATATCAACTGCTATATATAAAAAAGAGGCTATGGGGTTTGGAGATGTTAAATTATTTGCAGCACTTGGCTTATTGTTAGGTTTACAAAATATTATTTTATCATTCATTATTTCATTTGTTTTGGCTGCACTTATAGAAGTTATTTTAATTGGTTTAAAATATCGCAATAGAGAAAGTGAAAT
>DUUN01000666.1 GCA_012841535.1 Gallicola sp.
TACATGTTCTTTTCTTTCATAATTTCAGGTGCTATTGCCGGCCTAGGTGGAGCCATAGAATTACATGGTGCACAATTTAGGCTAATGGCTGGTTATGGTGAAGGATTCGGTTTTGATGGGGTAGCAATTGCATTAATCGGACAATTAAATCCTATAGGAACTGTTATTGTTGCTTTTCTATTTGCAATTTTAAGAACTGGTGCAAATACAATGCAAATAGCTACTGGAATACCAACTACTGTAGTTGGAATAATACAAGCATTAGTAATTATTTTCGTAGTAGCAGGCACTACTTTAGTTAATCAAGGATCTATATCTTCATTCTTAAAAAACAGAAAAAGAGGTGAAGCAAAATGTTAGAGGCTATTTTGTCAGTAAGTTTTATACACGCTTTATTAGTAGCTACTGTTAGAATGTCAACCCCACTTTTATTTACAGCTTTAGGTGAAATGTATTCTGAGAGAGCAGGATTAGTAAATATAGGCTTAGATGGAATAATGACCATTGGAGCTCTATTCGGATTTTTAGGAACCTATATTACAGGAAATCCTTTATTCGGAGTTCTTCTTGGTACACTTTCAGGTATATTGATTAATATGATTTATGCTTTTTCAACAGTTACAATAAGAGCTAATCAAATAGTTAACGGTATGGCATTAAATATACTTTGCCCTGCATTAGCTACATTTATTTATAGATCATATTTTGGTATAAAAACCAGTCTTGACAAGGTTCCTTTATTAGGTAATATAAAAATTCCATTATTAGGAGATATCCCTTTTATTGGCAGTATATTTTTTAATCAAAATATACTTGTATATTTTTCTTTCATACTGGTTATAATTTCATATATATTCTTTAATAAAACTAAAGCAGGTTTAAATTATAAATCTGTTGGTGAATATCCTAAAGCAGCTGAATCTTTGGGAATAAATGTAATAGCAAAGAAATACATAGCTTGTATATTATGTGGAGGTTTAGCAGGACTTGGTGGTGCTTATTTAACTACATGTTATATAAAATCCTTCTCCGACGGTCTTGTAGCAGGAAGAGGTTTTATTGCACTATCTGCCGTTATTTTTGGAAGATGGAAACCATCTGGAATATTTTTGGCTACCTTAATTTTTGGTTTTGCTGATGCTCTACAATTACGACTACAAGTTTTAGATAACTCAATACCATATCAAATTTTAGCAATGCTTCCTTATGCTATTACCCTATTTTCTTTAATATTCTTTGGAAGTAAAAATGCTGGACCTAAAGCTAATGGTAAACCTTATTACAGGGAGGCAAAATAATGAAAGATCACAACTACTATTTAAAAGAAGCCGTAAAAGTTTCAGAAGAATCTCTTGCTAAGGGTAATCATCCCTTTGGAGCTATTTTAGTTTCTCCTGAAGGAGAAATTATACTAAGACAAGGAAATGTTGAAGTAACAAAGAAATCCTCTATAGGTCATGCTGAAACAAAATTAATGGAAAAGGCCGGAGAATTATTCGACAAAGAATATTTATGGAACTGTACTATGTATACTACCTGTGAGCCATGTGTAATGTGTTGTGGTGCTGTTTATTGGACTAATGTAGGAACAATAGTATATGGCGTTTCAGAGAAAAAACTTTTGGAAATAACTGGCTCTGATGACAGAAATCCAACATTTGATTTACCTTCAAGGGAAGTTTTTTCAAGAGGACAAAAAAATATAAAGGTTATTGGACCTATTGAAGAAATGACAGAGGAAATATTAAGGCCACATTTAAATTATTGGAATAATAAATAGAATAACTGAAAAAAACCATCCCCTAAATCCATATGTATTTAGGGGAATTTTATTATCTTTTTTTGATTCTTACTCTTTTATTTAATATATAATATATTATACAAGCTATCTTATTTCCCGAAAACTTTTAAATAATATGGTTATATAGTAAAATCAATAATAACTAATTTTATTTAGAGGTGCTATATGAGAAGGGATGATAGAGAAGTTACAGGGCTTAATAATATACTTTCGATTGCTAAAAATGGTAATTCAATTGTTCTCGCCTTTAACGATAATGATTTTCCCTATGTTTTACCAGTAAACTACGGATGTGAGTTAAAGAACAATACTTTGTATTTCTATTTTCTCGGTGCACTAGAAGGTACTAAATACAAGTATATTTACAATGGAGCTAAGGTTTCTTTCGAAATAGATTGTAACCATAAACTGATAATCGGAAAAAATAATTGTTCCTTTTCCATGAAATATGAGTCTTTAATTGGTAAAGGTATTATTTATGAAATAGATGAACATGAAGAAGTAACGAATGCTTTAAATTGTATAATGAAGCAATACACTACTTCCTATTATAATGAATATAAGCAAGAAGCTTTGAAAAAAATTAAGGTTTTTAAAATTGAAGTTCTTAGTATAACCGGTAAATCCAATGTATAATTAGGAGGATTAATGAGAAAAGCAGAAAGAGAAGTTGTAGGTATAGAAAACTTTTATAATATCGCTTTAAATGGTGATGTTATTATATTAGCCTTTAACAATGGGGATTATCCTTATATTTTGCCTGTTAACTATGGCTGCGAACTAAAAAACAATAATTTGTATTTCTATTTTCACGGTGCATTAGAAGGTAGCAAGTATGCTTATATTTATGATAATGCTAAACTTTCCTTTGAAATAGACTGTAATCATGAACTTATTGTAAAATATGATAAGGGATACTGTACAATGGCTTATGACTCAATTATTGGAAAAGGTGTTTTACGAGAACTTAAAAACTATGATGAAATTTACAATGCCCTAGATATTTTAGTAAAACACCATCATAAAGATGATGGATTTAAATTTAATCCTGCAGCTATTAGTAGAACAAGGGTTTTTGAAATTAAAGCAAGGTCTATTACTGGAAAATCTAAAAAATAGTTTTCCACAAACCGAGGTATATATGAAAAACTTTTTTAAATTTATTACAAGTAGAATGTTCTTCATTAGTATTATTTTCATTCTACAATTACTTCTTACATATGAGCTATATATTATACTTGCCGATAATTTCTTTTGGTTTTATATTACAAGTTTAATTTTAGGTCTTATTTTAGTAGTAACAATTATAAATAAGGATACAAATCCTGCCTATAAAATAGCTTGGATCGTTCCAATTATATCCTTTCCTATGTTTGGTTCCGTTATCTATTTGTTCTTTGCTCAAAATAGATTTGTAGCAAATATAAGAATGTCCATGTCGACAACAACATCATCTTTTCATTTTCTAATGACTAATCATGTAAATACCTTAGAGGAAATTACAGATGAAGATGCCTATATACAAAGTAGATATTTAGAAAGATATGCAAGTTGTCCTGTTTATAAGAACACCAATTCTAAATACTATCCTAGTGGAGAAATGTTTTTTAACGATTTTATTGAAGACCTGAAAAATGCCAAAAATTTTATTTTCCTAGAATTCTTCATAATAGAAGAAGGTTATATGTGGAATACGGTTTTAGATATTCTAGTGGAAAAAGTCAAAGAAGGTGTCGATGTAAGACTAATTTATGATGATTTTGGATGTATTTCCAAGCTTCCTAGAAATTACGATAAGTTTCTAATTTCAAAGGGAATAAAGTGTCAGGTTTTCAACCCTATAAAACTATTTGTTATGCCAAGACATAATAATAGGGATCATAGAAAAATAATAGTTATTGATGGGAATATTGGCTATACTGGTGGAGTAAATTTAGCAGATGAATATATTAATAAAGTTGAAAGGTTTGGTCATTGGAAGGACAGTGCAGTTAGGCTGTATGGTCAAGCGGTATGGAGTTTAACTGTAATATTTTTATCCATGTGGAATTCTATTTCAGATGAATTTGTAGACTTCGAATCCCATTTACATAGATTAAATTTTGATGATATTATAGAAGACCCCGATACCGGATTTGTTCAACCTTTTTCCGATTCACCTTTAGATGCTGATCCTGTTGGTGAAAATATTTACTTAAATATAATTAACAGGGCAAAGAATTATGTATATATTACAACACCCTACTTAATACTTTCTAATGAAATGCTTACAGCCTTAAAAAACGCTGCAAAGGGAGGTATTGATGTTAGAATTTTAACCCCTCATATTCCCGATAAAAAAACTGTTTTTATGGTTACTAGAAGCTATTATGAAAGTCTAATTGCTTCTGGAGTAAAAATATATGAATATACACCTGGCTTTATACATGCAAAGAATTTTGTATCAGACGATAAATTTGCTGTAGTAGGGACTATAAATGTAGATTTTAGAAGCTTGTATCTACATTTCGAAGATGCTGTTTGGTTTTATGACTCACCTGTTATTTTTGATATAAAAAGGGATTTTCTTAATACAATAGATATATCTCAGAGAAAAACATTAACAGAAATGAAAAAAACACTATGGATTACAAAAGTCATTAGATCTATATTAAGGGTCTTTGCACCAATGATGTAAAGGAAAAATTATGAAAGAAAGATATAACTCAATTGATTTTATAAGAGGTTTTGCAATAATTAATATGGTTATTTACCATTTATGCTATGATCTGGTCTATATATTTGGAGAAAGTATTTCCTGGTTTCCCAGTAAATACTCCTCTATATGGCAAAACTTAATAGCTATGACATTTATAGTAACTTCTGGTATTTCCTATAATTTTGGAAAAAAGCATTCTAGAAAATTTACTGTTCTTTTAATCTGTGCTGCAATACTTTCAGTTTTTACAGTAATTTTTATGAAGGACCAATTTATAGCCTTTGGAATAATACACTTTTTTGCCTTTGCTACACTAATACTACTAGCAATTGATCCTATATTAAAAAAAATAAATCCATTTATAGGAATAGTATTATTTATCCTATTATTTATAGCTACAAAACCAATTACAAGTGGATATATTAATTTGTTTTTTACAAAATATTACCTACCTGAAAAACTATATAATTTAAAATTTTTATTTTGGCTAGGATTTCCTAGTTCTAATTTTACATCAGCAGACTATTTCCCAATATTACCATGGATATTTCTATTTATAGTTGGTTTTTATATTGGACGATTAATAGTAACTAAAAAACCAATAATGAAGAAAAAAAGATACAACCCTATATGTATAATTGGAAGACATAGTTTATTTATTTATATGGTCCATCAGCCAATAATATATTTAATATTGTCTTACATATATAAAACTCCCTTGTTTTAAGGGAGTTTTTCACAAAAAGAAAGGAGAAAAAAATGAAAAAAATAGTTACTCTTGGAGAAATAATGTTAAGACTTGCTACTCCTAATTTTGAAAAATTTAATCAGGCTACTAATTATAATGCAGTCTTTGGAGGAGGAGAAGCTAATGTTGCAGTATCTTTAGCAAATTATAACAACAGGGTTCAACATGTTACAAAACTTCCAGACAATGAACTAGGACAAGCTGCCATAGATTCTTTAAATAAATACAGAGTACATACTAGTTATATTCCTCGAGGAGGAAAGAGAATCGGAATTTATTTTTTAGAACAAGGCTATTCCTACAGACCTTCTAAGATAATTTATGACAGGGAAAACTCATCTTTAGCAAATGCTAGTGTAGATGACTTTGATTTCTATAGTATTTTCGATAGAGCTGAATGGTTTCATATATCCGGTATTACCCCTGCCCTTAGTAAAAGTTGCGAAGAAATTACTTTAAAAGCCTTGCAAGTAGCTAAAGAATTGGGAATTACTATTTCTATGGATGTAAATTATAGGGCTAATCTTTGGAGTATTGAAACAGCTAGGAAGGTAATTTCTAATTTAATGCAGTATGTAGATGTTTGCTTTGACGGTGACTGGCCATTAGGTTTTAGAGAAACAACACCTGCCGGTACAAGTTTAGAAGATGAATTAAAATTATATGAAAATGCCTTTAAGGACATGGCTAAAGTATATGGTTGTAAATACTATTTTAGCTCTTTGAGAAAGTTAATTTCCTCCTCTTCTAATTTCTATTCAGCTTGTGGTTACAATGGAAATGAATTCTACCATACAAAAGTTTATGATGTAGATATTATTGACAGAGTAGGAACTGGAGACTCCTTTGTTGCCGGTGTAATAAATTGTTTAGTAAAGGATAAAAACTTTAAAGAAGCCTTGGATTTTGGAGTTGCTGCTGCTGTTTTAAAACACACAATTCCTGGTGATGTTAACTTAGTAAAAGAAGAGGATGTTTATAATTTATTACAAGGTGGAAATACACGAATACAAAGATAAAACTCCCTAAATTAGGGAGTTTTTATAATTTTTATAATTGAATCAAAATGCTGTTCCATAAATAAAGTTTTTTCAAATATTTCATCCCTTGAGTATATTCTATTATCTTCTCCCAATACCCATTTTTCTTCTACATCATCTTTTCTAATTATTTTAGCTATTAATTCTCCTGTAAACTCTTCCAAGGGCTTATTGTCTTCTGTTAAAATATAAGCATCTTGTTCTTCACCATCACCACTAATAATGCCTGGAATAAAGCCATAATTTATTGGATACACATTCTTGTAATCATCTACATAACCTACAGGCCTATCAACAATAGCTTTAAATTTTCTCCCTTTAAAATAATCCTCTGCTAATATTCCATAAATTGATACATCTACTAGCTCTTCTTTGTTTTTTAACCTTTGTCTATTGGTTCCTTCATATTTTAATCCACATTTTTCCATAACCTTGCCAGAAGCAATATTGGAAGTCATATGGATTGCCTCTACTCTATTTAATTTAACACTTTCAAATAAAAATTTAATAATCCTTGAAAAAGCCTCGGTTACTATTCCTTTATTCCACCAGGTTTTCCCTATAGCATATCCAATAACTGCCATATTTAGTTTTTCATCTAAACTTACAACATCAATTATTCCAATTGGTTCTCCCATTTCCTTTAACTCTATTATCCACCTATATGTATTTTTGAATTTATATTTATTAATCCAGAATTCAAGTAAATCTTTTGTTTCTCCCACATCTTTATGTTTCTTCCATGTTATAAACTTTGTTACCTCTTCATCTGCTACCCAATTTTTGTAAGCAAAGGGTATATCCTTTAGGCTTATTTTTCTTAAAATAAGCCTTTTAGTTTCTAGCATAACCGTCCCTATATTATTCATCTTATTAAATATGCAATAACAGACAATGGTCTTTCTATTGTCTGTTATTATCTCCCCTTATTATCTTTTCTTTTATTTTCTCGTATTCTTCTTCTGTAATTACACCTTTTTGCATTAATTCAAAAGCTTTTTCCAGTTCCATTAATTCGTCTATATTGGAATTTTTTCTTACCCTATTTTCTCCAACTGAAAGAAAATAAGCTATTAAAATACAAATACCTCCGACTAAATTTAAAATTAATAAAATAATTCCCCAAGTTAAAATTGTATTACCTTTAGCTTTAAATTCTTCATCTGTAAAATCCTTATATTTCAACAAAATAATTCCACCTATAATATCCACTATTCCTACTGGAATAAGAAACAAGGTAAAACAGACTAATATACCTATTACTATACTTGCTATTGCCCCAGCAAAAACCAAGGTCTTTGCTGTTTGCATATTATTTTTCATTAACTACTCCTTCTTATATTTATTCACCTTCAAAGTAATCTTCTGCTACTAAACCATAGTAAGAAGTATCTACAATACCTTGATTACTCCAATCGGCTTGTTTTAAAGTGCCTTCATATTTCATACCGGCTTTCTTCATTACCCTGCCAGAGCCAATATTATTAGGATCAAACATAGACTCTATCCTGTTAACTTCAACTTCTTCAAAAAAGAACTCCATTAATTTAGTTAAGGCCTCTGTCATTATTCCCTCTCCCCACCATGCTCTTCCTAGGGCATATCCTATATGAACCATTTCTGTTCTATTATCTATTTTTATGGCACCTATTGTTCCTATAGGCTCATTAATCTCCTTTAATTCTATTATCCAGTTATAGACTTGGCTACTATATTCATTAATCCAAGATGAAAAAATATACTTTGTTTCATCTATATTATTATGGCTTTTCCATCTTAGAAATTTAGTAACTTCATCGTCTGTAACCCAATTTTTGTAAGCCGGTACTACATCCTGTAAAGTAACTTTTCGTAAAATTAGCCTTTCTGTTTCCAATCTTACAGTTCCTAAATGTTTCATAACCCCTCCAAAATATTTTATGTCCCATTATTATTTTATATCTAACTCTATAACAAAATTATTTAAATTATCTTTATTACTATAGTAAATTTCACCCTTGTGCTTATTAATAATAGTTTTGGAAATAGAAAGACCTAGACCTAAACCACCGGAAGTGGTCCTTGCCTTGTCACCTCTTACAAAGGGATTAAATAAGTCTTTTTTAGTATTTTCATCTATTAATTGACCATTATCTGAAATTTTAAATATTATTTTATTATTTTTTTCCTCTAAGGATATTCTTGTAAAAGTTCCACTATTATACTTTAATTGATTTTCCATTAAGTTGTTTAAAACCCTTTTTATTAAATTTAAATCTATATTAATGAAGATATCATCCTTGGGTAAATTTACATCTACATCAATTTTTTTACTTTCTAATTCATTATAGTATTCTGAAACAATTTGCCTTACTACTTCAGAAAAATTTACCTTTTCTATATATAATTTATAATCTTTATTATCTAATTTTAACATATTTGTCATTTCATCTACTAAATATGAAATTCTAGATGCTTTTTTATCTAAAATATCATAATAATCTTTTTTGTCTTCCTCTTTTACTAAGTCATCCTTTAAGGCTAAGGAATGGGATTTTATTGTGGAGATTGGAGTTTTAATATCATGGGATAAATCGAGAAGTAATTTGTTTTTTTCCTCCTCTCTTTTTATTCTGTATTCCTCTTCCCTTTCTAATTTTATAATCATATCGTTAAAATTATCCTTTAATTCGTTTAATTCATTTTTAGTTTGAAAATCAATTTGAACTCCCTTTTCCCCATCTTTTACCTTATCCATAGCAAAAAGCATTTTATCAATTGGTTTTTTTATCTTGTTGGAAAGTCTTTTACTTAATAAAATAATCATAAAAATATAAAAAACTAAAAATAATATTCCAAATACCTTACTATTTTTACTCCTGCTATCAGTTAAGTTTAAAGTTAAAGCCAGGTTTTTTGTTGGAATTTTTATTAAATATTTATCTTCACCTACAAACTTAATGAAAACATGAAATTTTTCACTATTATCCTTAATATTTAATAATTCCATAATATCTTTATCACTATATTTTGTAGTTTTGTCCAGTTTTTCACCTACAACTGAAATAACATTGTTATTGCTATCCAGTTCTTCTACCCAAGCTCCATAATTATCTATTAAAAATCTACTTTGAATTTCCCCTTTATCATTTACAATATTTGTTGGTATATAATTCTCTTCATTTTCAACAATATTAAATATAACTAAAACTCCTGAAATTACCAACATTAATATAATTGACAAGGAAAATACTATAAAGCTAGCTATTAATTCTTTAAATATACTTTTCTTCCTAGTCATCTTATTTTACCATTTTATAGCCTAAACCCTTTATAGTTTTGATTATATTTCTATTACTATCTCCAATTTTATTTCGAATTCTACTAATATGTACCATAATAGTATTTTCGTCATTCATAAATTCATCTTCCCATACATAT
Source organism: Gallicola sp. (assembly GCA_012841535.1). Taxonomy (GTDB): domain Bacteria; phylum Bacillota; class Clostridia; order Tissierellales; family Peptoniphilaceae; genus Miniphocaeibacter. The sequence goes on from DUUN01000666.1 coordinate 9,708, forward strand.
GAAAAAATCTGTTCTTTTGTAAATATAATATTAATATTTTCCATAAATAAAGTTAGTATTTTAAATTCTGTTGATGTTAAATCTATAAGCATACCATTATAGAAAAATTCCCCTGTATTTTTATTTAAGCTCATATTACCAACTACTACTTCCTTATTTTCCTTCTTGTTCTTTAAAGTCCCATAATTTCTTCTTAACTGTGCCTTAATTCTGGCTACAACTTCCATAGGATTATAGGGTTTGGTAATATAGTCATCTGCCCCTAAATCCAGTCCAATTATTTTATCGAAATCCTGTGATTTTGCCGTTAGCATAATTACCGGAACTAAGCTCTTTTTCCTAATTTCTTGAAGTACTTCTATACCGTCAACTTCTGGCATCATTATGTCAAGAACTACTAGTTCAGCCTTTTCAAATTTTTCCAGTGCCTCTTTCCCATTTTTTGCTTTAATTATTTCCCAATTTTCCCTGTTAAAATAAAGTTCCAATACTTCAAGTAATTCAACTTCATCATCTGCTACTAAAATTCTATATTTCATAACGCTCTTTCCTTATTTTTTAATATATTAAATATACCATAAAAAAATAGAAAAAAAGGAATATAGCTTCCCTTTTCCTAATCATTTTTTCTTTTATATACTATTAATACTATAATTGCTACAATAATTCCAATTCCTACTGAATATAAGGCCTTAAAATCTAGCTTATTTCCAAACAAGTAGTTTTTACCAATATTTAACACTCCATATAGATTAGGTGTAATTTTTAACACTATTTCAATTATCTTTAAAAGAACTCCCTCTGTCATTTTACTAAGAAAATCCAGTATTTCATGGAAATATCCTATTATTGTAAATAACATTCCTCCTATGGCACCTAGTAAAAACCCCCCAATATTTGATAAGGAAGTGCTAACTAGGGAAATAAATATTATATTTGGAAGGGATAGTAAAAATACCCCAATTAACTTTAGTAGATTTATATTATTGTCATACCTAAATCCAATTATTAGAACAGGTATAAAAAGAATTGCCATAAAAAATACTGAGGACATTATATTTCCTAAAGTTATTTTTAAATGATATTCTACTTGTTTTATTCCCCGAATATAAATTAATTGATTTCTCTTGTTATTATATTCATCTGGTATTGAATTAGCAGAAACAAAAGTTGCTATTACTGATGAAAAAAACATTGTAATAGGCAATAATGTTGAAATAGCACCATCAAAACTATTAATAGGCTTATCATTTATAGTTAAGGTGCCTGAACCATAAAATAGAAATCCAAGTAGTAGACTTATTATTATACCAATTATTAAATTTTTAAACTTTAAATTCTTTCTAGTTATTATTTTACTTATAGTCATAATTTCCAACTCCTTCAATAAATATTTCATCTAAAGACCTACTGGTTTTATCCTTTTCCCAATTTACAACAATGTTACCTTTGTTAATTATTATTCCTCTATTACAGGTTCTTTCAATATCGTTTAAAATATGGGAATTAATAACTATGGTCTTTCCTTTTTTCTGTAGCTCTAAAATCAAGTCCATAATAGTGTTTCTTCCTATAACATCTAGGTCTGATGTTGGTTCATCTAAGATTAAAAGTTCAGGATTTCCCAGTAAGGCTTGGGCAATAGATAGTCTTTGTCTCATTCCTTTTGAATAGCCTTTAACCTTTGTTTTATTATTTTCCAAACCCACTATTTCCAAGACTTTTAATATTTCATTTTTAAGTTCTTTTTTATTTATCTTCTGTAATTCTCCATAGAATTTTAAATGCTCATAGCCAGTTAACATCTCATAAAAACTAGGTCTTTCCGGAGAGTAACCTATTTTTACCTTATCTTTAATATAAATGTCTCCTGAAGTTTTTTCAGTAAGATTCAAAATCATCTTAATCGTTGTTGTTTTTCCTGCCCCATTACTTCCTAGTAAGGCAAAAACCTCCCCCTCTTTTATTTCAAAGGAAATATTATCCACTACTGTATTATTTCCATATTTCTTAGTTAAATTCCTGCATCTAATCATCTTTCCCTCCTGTGTCCTTTCCTAAATGTTAATTCTTGGGTTTTACTGTAATCTTTTCTTAAATTCAAAATATACTATAATAAATGAAATAAATATTAATAATAAATACAAACATACTATTGTTTTTATTTCTAAATTCATGATTATAGTTAAGATTAATAAAACAATCCCTAATATAATCCATACTTTTCCTGTAAATTTATTTATAGCTTCTTTACTATCCTTGAAAATTAAATAAATAAAATTATTCCATGTTAATTTTTTAAACACAATGAATAATAGCCCACCAATAATTAATAATATACTTGGTATATATCTTAAAAACATTGTAAGCATTTAAACATACTTCCTTTCATTTATTTCCCATAAATATATTCTAGGCAATCAAGCTAAAACTAAAATTGCTGTAACCTTAAGATAAGCTTAAGATTAAATAGGCTATAATTTAATTGGAGGTTATTATGGTTAAATATAAAGAATATATAGATAAGGACAAGATTGAAATAGAAAACGGGGAAATTAACGGATATAGTTACAGATATTCAATAAAAATTCCAATTTTAAGGGATAGTTACAGGAAGGACAAAGACCTTTTAATTTGCTCGATGAATCCAAGTAAGGCAACAAGGACACAGTCCGATAATACTTTAAATAGACTATGTAAATACGCCTATGAAAATAAATATAAAACCCTAACTGTTGTAGGTCTACTTCCTTTTTATGAAACAAATTCAAAGGATTTAAATAAATTTAACAATAATGAATTTGAAAATATTATTAATGAAAACTTTAATAAAATTAAGGAAAAAATGAATTATGTAGATAATATTATTATAGCAACGGGAAACCCTACAAATAAGGGCATGGAAAAACTGATTTTTCAGCTGAAGAAACTTCTAGAAAGTAAAAATAATTTATTTTGTTTTAAAACCAATACCGGCGAACTACTTACAAAAAAAGGATTTACTGTCCATCCCTTGTATTTAAAAGAATTAGTCGCCTGCAAGCTACCAGAGGAATATTTTAATTAATAATAAATACCACAGTAAATTTTTTAACATTATACTTTCCTAAAAATTAAAAAGCCTGTTATTTAACAATAACAGGCTTTTTATTAGCTAAAGCTCATAGACATATTTGATAATTCATTTATTATATTTAAATTTTTAACAGAAATAGATTGTCTATTTTTTATAATATATCCATTTATTTCTTCTACAAATTTATTTAAAGATCTTTTAGTTGATTTATCTTCTCTATCTAAATCCTTTAAAGCTTTAATAATTGAATCTTTTATTTTTTTATCCTTAGTGTCTGACATTTCTATATTTAATTTATTTACTAACTCTTTAGCTATTTCTCTATCTGTTTTTAACATATTAATCCTCCTTAAGATAGATTGTGTAAATATCTTACTTGGAGATAATATATTATTACTAAAACTATGTCAATAAAATAAAAAGCTATAGACTTATTTTATTAAGTTTTTGTAAAATTTGTTAAATTATTAAAAAAACTAAATTTATTGATGTTTTTATAACAAAAAGTTTAGCTTAATTCTATTTTATTTTATAGAATTACTCTTTTTCTAAATTTAAATCAAAACCTTGTTTGATAGCTGAATTTAAAATTTTAATTCTGTTTTCCAATACATTTTCAAGTTTATCAATAACCTGTTTACTAAAGCTATCAACTCTCCTATTTGCATCTCTTAAATCATAATATGTTTGCATTTCTTCATCATAGTCTTCTATTTCTTCCATATAGTTTTCAAATTCTTTATATTCATTTTCAAACAGTCTTAAATTCATATCCATTCTAGGTTTTAATTGTGGCTCTTGATTTGAATATCCAAAAGCTACTCCTACTACTGGAAAAGTAAGTTTCGGTAACTTTAATATCTCTATTATTTTGTCGGTATCATTTAAAATAGAACCTAGAAAAACTGCTCCCAAACCTTCTGATTCTACTGCATTTGTTAAGTTTTGAGCAGCTAAACAGGAATCTGTCCATCCTTGAAAAAACCTATCCATATCATGACTTGCAGGAAATAATTTTCCTGTTTTTTTTTCAGCTATTCTATTATTCCTATAGGCATCAACTATAAATATAAAAAGCTCCGGTGCCCGTCCTACATATTCTTGTTTACAAACCTCTGCAATTTGTTTTTTAACCTTTCTATCTGTAATTCTAATAATAGAAGAAGTCTGCATTCCCGTACTACTTGCAGTTCTTTGCATTACTGAAATAAATTCCTTTAATAGATTTTCAGGAACTTCTTTTTCTTTAAACTCTCTAATGGTTCTGTGGTTTAATTGAGTCTTTATTGTATGGTTCATAATACCTCCTGCTAGTTTATAATAATATATTGTTAATAAAACAGTTCTTTGATTATATATACCCTATATTTATAAAATTTTAATAATACTATTTATTATGAATTTTTAATATTATTCTATTTCCAATTTAAATCCTACGCCTATTTCATCAAAGTCATAATATTTTAATATTTCTGATTTAACCCCTAACGATGTACAATGGCAAGGATATACGATTCCAACATTATTGTCTAAAAAATAATCTATGGTATTCTTTAATCTTTCATCTGTTTTAAAAAGATGAAAACCTCCTATAATTCCTACTATTCTGTCATCATTACATACTTTTTTAGCATGTTCTACTATGTTGCAAATTCCGCTATGGGAACAACCTGTTATTATAAAAATACCATCTTTTAATTTACACACTATGGCAGAATCATCTATCATATAATCATCTTCTAATTTTCCATCTATTTCCCTTTCTCCTAAAACCCTTCTTTTTTCAAAATCGAAATATTCCGGTATCTCACCTAAAAATATACAGTTTTCCGTTATATTAAAGGGTTTTTTTGAAGGGTTATATTTGAATTTTTCTGCTATATCACTAGATCTTAAAGGAGAGCCAACATCTCCTTCTCTAGCTCTTTTAGGGTAGAAAGCATCTGGATGGGATATTAATTCCATCTTAGAAGTATTAAAATCCTCTATTATTTTTACAAGGCCTTTAGTATGATCATCATGTCCATGGGAAATGATGATTTTATCTAATTTTGATAAATCAATATCCATTTTTCTTGCATTGTCTACTACGACTCCTGAATAGCCTGTATCTAGTAGTAGTTTCTTATTATCTATTTCTATATAATAACTAGCTCCTGGCTCTCCTAAATAATAATGATCTATATATGTATTATTATCAACTAAAACTCTTAATTTCATATTTTCTCCTCTTTTATTACGACTTGTTAAATAGTATTTTAATACAAAAATTTTTATATTACAAAACAAGGCCTTATATAATTTTTTCCCAGAATGTGTTAAAATGCTGATTAATAGATATTTATCGTTTAAAGAAAGAAAGGAAATAATATGTCTTTAAATAAATTAATACATTATTTATTAATAATTTTATTTTTAATAATCTTATATCTAATAATAGGATCAATTATACCTTGTTTTTTCACAAAAGAAGTTAGTGAAGAAAATAAGGAAATTTTTTCAAAAACCAAGTTTACAAATTCTGAAGTCGGCCCCGATAGAGCAACAATTATTGAAACACCTACAGATGCCCTTAATATTAGAATGGAAATGGTTCGTAATGCAAAAGAAACTCTTTATATTACTACCTACAAGATTAAGGATAGCCTTAGTACGAGAGCTTTTTTAGATGAAATTATGCAAGCAGCCAATAGAGGGGTAAATGTTAAAATACTTCTTGATGGAAAATCCTATTTCTATGGGGTAAATGCAAAGAATTTTTTAAATGTATTAAATAATCATACCAATATAGAATGTAGGGTTTATAATCCAGTAAACCCTCTAACTCCTTGGAACTTGCAATTATTATTACATGATAAAATAATTATTGCCGACAATGAATTTCTCTTACTTGGTGGTAGAAATATAGATGAAAGACATTTTGCACCTAAAGAATTTGAAGGTCCTATAACCCATGACAGGGAAATTTTCGTATGGAACTATAATAAGGATATTACAGAAGAAGAAACTGCTGTTAAACAAGTAAATAATTATTTTTACAGCTTATGGAATTTTGAGCATACTTCTAAAATCAAGGATAGAGGAAAAGACAAGCATCTTTCATTATTGGAAAACTCTTTTGAAACCTTTAAAAAATCAAATAGTAAGTTTTTTGAAAAAACCCTAGATGACTTTTTAAATAGAACTGTAGAAACAAATAAGATTACCTTAATTTATAATCCAATAGATGTGGCTAAAAAAGAACCTCATGTTGCCTATCAGTTACGTGAGCTAGCACTAAGGGCTAAAAAATCGGTTGTTTTACAAACTCCTTATGCTACGGGAAATAAGAACTTACTTTCTACAATGAAAGAAGTCTCAAGCAATGTACCTTTAATAATGCAAACAAATTCACCTGCCTCTACTCCTAATCTAGCTGCTTTTTCAAACTACTATGGTCATAGGAAAAAATTTATTGAAACAGGAGCATCTATTTATGAATATCAAAGTAAGGATTCAATTCATGGAAAATCCATTGTAATTGATGATAATTTAGCAATAGTCGGCTCTTATAATATGGATGATCGTAGTTTTTACCTAGATACAGAAACTATGTTAGTTGTAGATAGCAAGGAGCTAGCACACGAATTAACAGATCATATTAATAATTTAAAGAATAATTCATTAAAACTAAATAGTAATAATGAATATGAAATTTCAAATACAGTAGACTTAGAGGAAGCTCCTAAGTATAAAAAAGTTTTAATTTGGACAGTATTTATAATTATGCGTCCCTTCCAATTCTTAATTTAGGAGGAAAAATGAAAAATATACCAAATATACTATCTACCTTTAGAATATTTTTAATACCCTTTTTTGTTTGGCAAATGATTAAAGGTAATACAACTAATGCAGCATTTATTTTAGTATTATCTGGTATTACAGATTTTTTAGATGGAAATTTAGCAAGAAAATTTAATTGGATAACTGACCTAGGAAAAATATTAGATCCTATTGCCGATAAATTAACCCAAGCAGCAATTTCTATTACAATGATTATATCTATAAAAAAATACCAATATTTTTTTATAATTATGATTTTAAAAGATTTAATAATGCTAATTTTAGGTGGATATTTAATGAAAAATGGAATAAAGCTTGAAGGAGCAAAATGGTTTGGTAAGGTTTCAACCTTTGTATATTATATGGTAATGATTATTTTATTATTTATACCTAATATGCCTAATTTTATTGTTGTAACTTTATTATTTATTGCAACTATTACAGCTATTATATCAGCTGTCCTTTACATTCCTGAATATGTTAGTAAAAGAAAAGAAATATTTTCAAATAATAACAAAAAAATGTAGACTTAAGTCTACATTTTTTTAATCTTCTGTGTTTATAGCATCAATAATTACTGTTTGCATTTCTTTTCCACTTCTTTCGACAATTACAGAATGATTTTTTGATTCCGCACCAATATTCTTTTTATAATCATCGCCTAGTATTATATTATAAACTTTTATAGGCTCATTTTCCGAGTCCTCTCCCTGTAAGTTAATTTTCATTAAATCACTAGTATAATCAATCTTTACCTTATCTATTTTAAAATTCGGATTATTAAATATTAACGTATAATTTTCGTCCCCTTTAATAATCCCACTAATTTCCTCAGTTTTATCTATGGCATTAAAAAATTCTAAAATCTCATCGTATTTTTCATTATTCATATTTAACTCCATTACAGTTGTCTTTCTCCCACTTCTACATGAAGTTAAAATAAATAGAAATGAAATTATTAGTAAAATCTTTTTCATAAAACACACCTCTATCTCAATTACTCGTATTTATTATATCATAGTCCCTATATTGCTGTAACTATAAAATATATATTTATATTATGGTATAATGTTTTTAAATATTGGAGGTTATTTATGAGAAAATCTTGGGATGAATATTTTATTGATTTAGCAAAAGGCGTTGCTGAAAGAGGTACTTGTGACAGAGCTTATGTCGGTTGTGTTTTAGTCAATAAAGACAATAGAATTGTCTCTACAGGTTATAACGGATCTGTATCTGGAAACCCTCACTGTGATGAAATTGGACATACTATGAGAGATGGCCATTGTATTGCTACTATACATGCTGAAATGAATGCTTTGTTATACTGTGCAAAAGAAGGAATTTCCGTTAAAGGATGTAAGTGTTATGTAACTCATTTTCCTTGTCTTAATTGTACTAAAGCACTAATTCAAGCTGGAATATCAAAAATATATTATCTAAATGGTTATAGAATTGATGACTATGCTATTGAATTGTTAGAAAAAAACAATATTGA
>DUUN01000232.1 GCA_012841535.1 Gallicola sp.
AAAACTTTTTTTCTTTCATAATCTTCTAACAAATCAAGAACCAAAAAAATATATTGCAGAAAGAGGATTAAAAAAAGAATTAATAAATAAATTCATGATAGGTTATGCAACTGATAATTTTCAAGATCTATTAAATTATATGGTAAAAAAGGGTTATAAAATAGAAGATCTACTAGAATTAGGATTAGTTAAAAAGTCAAGAAAAAATAATTCTCTTTATGATGCTTATAGAAATCGATTAATATTTCCAATTATAGATTCAAGAAAGAATATAATAGGTTTTGGGGGGAGAACCTTATCTAATGATAGGGCGAAATATATTAATTCCCCAGAAAGTTTAGTTTACCATAAAAGTAATAATGTTTATGGTGTAATGAATTTAAGAAATGCCTCTAAAGAGAATAAAGTTATTTTAGTTGAAGGTTACATGGATGTAATTTCTTTATCAAATTATGGAATAGATTATAGCGTGGCAAGTTTAGGGACTTCTTTAACAATAGAACAGGCAAAATTAATATCAAGATATACTAAGAACGTATATATTTGTTATGATGGCGATGAAGCAGGCATAAATGCAGCAGAAAGAGCTTTAGAAATTTTTAGAAATATTAATGTATCACCTAATATTGTAAAGATACCAGACGGCTTAGATCCAGATGATTATCTAAAAAAATATGGAAGAGATTCATTTAATCAATTATTAGAAAATTCTCTAAATCCTATTTTGTACAAATATAACAATTTAATAGATGAATATGATTTAAACGATATAGATCAAAAGGTCGTTTTTTTAAAGAAATTAACTGAATTACTAGCGGAAATAGAAAGTAAATTAGTTAGAGATGAATATATTAATAGGTTTTCAGATGATTTGTCAATTGATAAAGATAATTTACAATATGAAATAGATAATTATTTAAATACTAAAGTAAAGGATATTAGGACTAAAAAAGAAGTTATAAATAATAAATCTAATGATGGCTATAAGAAGCTTTTATTAGAGTCATTACGCTATATTATTTTTAATCCTAATATTTCAAAAGATATAATAGAAGTTTCAAATTTTTTAAATGAAAAAACTGAGTTTTGGACAAAAGCCTTAAATATAATTGAAAAAATAGATTATAGTTCAGAAGAGTCAATTAAAAATCAAATTAATAATTTGAATTTAGAAAAAAATACTAAATTAATTTTTGATGCAGTTTTTAAAGTTAAAGATTACAATTACTATTTAAATGAGGACAATGCAAAAAATTATATTAAAAGTATGGAAAAAAATAAATTAATAATAGAAAGAGATATTTTAAAAGCTCAATTTATTTTATTGGAAGATTATGATAAATTAACGGATGAATTAAAAAATGTTTATAATAAGCTAGCAATGGATATATTTAAACTAGATATAGATATAAAAAAGATGACTTAGTCAGGAGGTTTCATCATGAGTGAGAATAATTCAATTAAAGATTTTGATGAAATAAGCATAGAAATAGATGAAATTAAAAAAGATATAATTGAGGAATTAATTAGTGTAGCTTCAGATAATGATGGTTTGATTACAGAAGAACAATTTAAAGCTGTTGAATCTTATTCTGAATTATCAGAAGAAGATATTGAAGATATTGAAAAGAAACTAATAGAAGAAAATATAGAATTAGTTAAAGATAGAGATCATATTGAAAAAGAAACCCTAGATGACGATGATGATTTAAAAGAAGATACAGATGACGATGATGATAAAGATGAACCTGCAGAAGAAGTTGAAATTAAAGTTGATGATTTATCAAACATTAAGGGGTTAAATGTAGATGATCCTGTAAAGATGTATTTAAAAGAAATTGGTAAAATACCTTTATTAACAGCAGAAGAAGAAGTTGATTTAGCTAAGAGAATGGAAGCAGGAGATAATTATGCTAAAAAGCGATTAGCTGAAACAAACCTACGATTAGTTGTAAGTATAGCAAAAAGGTATGTAGGACGTGGTATGCAATTTCTAGATTTAATTCAAGAGGGAAATCTAGGCTTAATGAAAGCAGTGGAGAAATTCGATTATAAAAGAGGATTTAAATTTTCTACATATGCTACATGGTGGATTCGTCAAGCAATAACAAGAGCTATTGCAGACCAGGCTAGAACAATAAGAATACCTGTTCATATGGTTGAAACAATTAATAAATTAGTAAGAATTGAGAGACAATTAATTCAAGAACTAGGAAGAGACCCTACAAATGAAGAAATAGCTAAGGAAATGGGAATAGAGGTAGAGAAAGTAAGAGAAGTAAGGAAGATTGCTCAAGAACCCGTATCACTTGAAACTCCAATAGGAGAAGAAGAAGACAGTCATTTAGGAGATTTCATTGAAGATGAAACTGCAATTGCACCTGACGAAGCAGCTAATTTCACAATGTTAAGAGAACAGTTAAACGAAATTTTAGGAACCTTAAACGATAGAAAGAGAAAAGTTTTAGAGTTAAGATTTGGATTAACAGATGGAACACCTAGAACTTTAGAAGAAGTTGGTAAAGAATTTAACGTAACAAGAGAAAGAATTCGACAAATAGAAGCAAAAGCTTTAAGAAAACTGAAACACCCTAGTAGAAGTCAAAAACTTAAAGATTTCTTGGAGTAAAAAATGCAACAATATAGATTGATTAAGATTATTAATATGATTGAGAATAATTCTATAGTAGCAGATATAGGTACTGACCATGGGTTAATACCTATATTTTTATCTGAAAAAAATATTGCTAAAAAGATTATAGCTTCAGATATAAGTGAGAAATCCTTATACAAACTAATAGAAAAATTAAATAATAGTTATTTATTAGATAATATTGAAACAAGAGTTTCTGATGGACTAGGTAAATATAAACCTTTTGAAATGGATACCATAGTTATTTCTGGCATGGGTGGACTGTTAATTACCGATATATTAAAAAAAGATTTAACTATAGCTAAATCAGCTAACAATTTAATATTACAAGCTAATAACAGTCTTTATGAACTTAGGAAATTTTTACATGAAAATGGTTTTAAAATTATAGAAGAAGATGACTTATTTGAAAATGACAAATATTATCAAATTATTAAGACAGAAGTTGGATTAGAGAAGTATGAGAACAAATATGAATATGAATTTGGCAAATTATTAATAGAAAAAAAATCGAAATCATTATATGAGCAATTAAACAGATTAATAAAAATTAATAGTAATTTAATTGAAGATTTGAAAGAAATAAAAAATCCTAATTTAAAAGATAGGATTACAGAATTAGAAGAGGAGATATTGTATTACTCTAAAGTGAGGGGTTTAATTGAAGATTAAAGAGTTCATCAAAGAATATGAAGAAATAGTTCCTTTAAATATCCAAGATGAATGGGATAATTCAGGACTTCAATTTGGAAATACAGAAAATGATTTAAATGGTATAGTACTATCTTTGGATTTTAGTATTAATGTAGTGGAGTATGCTGTAAAAAATTCATGTAATTTAATTTTTACTCATCATCCAACTTTCTTTAGTCCAATTAAGTCAATAGAATTTAATACTAATTTTGGTAAAGCTATTGAAATGGCTATAAAGAACAATGTTTCTGTATATAGCAGCCACACTAATTTAGATTATATAACTGGTGGAGTTAGTGATGCTCTAGCAAATTTATTTGATTTAGAAAATACAAAACCAATAGTACCTAAGGATTTTAATGAAAAAATAGGTTTAGGCAGATTTGGAACTATTTCTTCTATAAATGGAGAAGAATTTTTAAAATTATTAAAGAATAGAATTCTAGAGGATAATATATTAATATACGGTGATTTTAATAAGAATATTAATAAAATAGGCTTTATTGGTGGCTCAGGAGCTTCTGAAATAAAGGAAGCATTAAAATTAAAATTAGATTTATTAATTACTAGTGATATTAAATACCATAATGCTGAATTTGCAATTGACAACGGATTATTATTAGTGGATTTAGGTCACTATATTTCAGAAAAATTCATTTTAGAAGAACTATATAATATTTTTAAAGAGAAGTTAAATATAAAAATAGAAAAATTTTATTATGATAAATCTAAGAGAAAAATATTATAAAATATGGTATAATTATTTTGTGAGTAGAAAAGATAATCGCGTTAATACGAGGAAAGTCCGTGCACTACAGAGCAGAATGCTGGATAACGTCCAGTGGGGGCGACCCTAAGGAAAGTGCAACAGAGAGATACCGCCAATTTTTGGTAAGGGTGGAAAGGTGAGGTAAGAGCTTACCAGCATATAGGTGACTATATGGCTATGTAAACCCCATTCAGTGCAAGATCAAATAGGAATTTATGTGGCTGCTCGTCACTCCTAAGGTAGATCGCTTGAACTATTTGGTAACATTTAGTCTAGACAGATGATTATCTAAAACAGAACACGGCTTATTTTCTGGTCACTTGCCCGATTAAACGGGCTTTTTATTTTAATTATGTAGCAATTATTATAAATATTGAATGTCAAAATAGTAGTCAGGAATTGATTTATAGCGAGTTGGAGAAGGTGGAAGTCCAATATGAGAGAACTGATGAATGGGCTTGACAAAAGTTCAAAAGTTTAACTTACTTTATAAAGTTTTAAGTGGCAAATGCAATTGAAGTGGTACCGCGGATTTATTCGTCTTCTAATATTAGAAGACGATTTTTTATTTTAGGAGGAATTATGGATAAAAAAATTGTTTTTAGTGGAGTTCAACCATCTGGAAATTTAACTATTGGTAATTATTTAGGAGCTATTAGAAATTTTTCTAAGTTACAAGATGAATATAATGCTATTTATTCAATAGTAGATATGCATTCAATTACTGTACCTCAAATTCCAAAAGATTTAAGAAAAAGAACTTATGAGGTGCTAGCACTTTATTTAGCAACTGGATTAGACCCTAAAAAAACTACTATATTTGTACAATCCCATGTATCAGCCCATGCAGAGTTATGTTGGGTATTAAACTCAATTTCTTATATGGGTCAATTAAGTAGAATGACTCAATTTAAAGATAAAGCAAGTAAAGCAGAAGAAAATTTAAATTCTGCACTGTTTACTTATCCTGTTTTAATGGCAGCAGATATTTTGTTATATCAAACTGATTTTGTACCAGTTGGTGAAGACCAAAGACAACATTTAGAATTAGCTAGGGATTTAGCTATTAGATTTAATAGTAAGTATAGTGATACTTTCAAAGTACCTGATAATTTAATACAAAAAGAAGCAGGTAAAATTTATAGTTTAAAGAACCCAGAGTTGAAAATGTCTAAATCTGATGAAGATGTTAACAGTTATATATCAATGCTTGATAACAAGGATGCTATTATAAGAAAAATAAAAAGAGCTGTTACTGATTCCCTTGGAGAATTCAATTATTCAGACGAACAAAAAGGATTAAAAAATTTAATAAACATTTATAGTGCTTATTCTGAAGAATCTATTGATGAAATTTTAAATAGATATAAAAACGAGAACTATGCAAAATTTAAAGCTGATTTAGGAGAATTAATTGCAGAAAAAATGAATCCAATTCACCAAGAGTATAATAGATTAATTAATGATAAGGCATATTTAGAAGAAGTTATGAAAGATGGAGCAGAAAAAGCTAGAAGGTTAGCTAGCAGAACGCTAAGAAAAGTCTATAGGAAAGTTGGATTTGTTCAAATATAATTTTTGCCTAATAAAAGCAGAAAGTAATTTGACAAATTATTGAACATCTGTTATTCTAAATTTAATATAATAGTCAGTATATAAAGAGGCCGCAGTTTAAATTAGTAGGAGACGAAAGGTTAAATTGCCGAAATACGAAAGTGTTGGGGCTATGCTGAACAAGTATAGAACTGTCAATAAAGAGATGCCCATTTCTTTATTGGAGGACTTTATATATTGAGGGCAGAAGGAATGTTTATAACTATGAGTGCCTTTTGCTCATAGTTTTTTTTATACAATTATTAGGAGATGTTGCATGAAATTATTAGGAAACATGAATATTAGAGACAATGAACTATATATTGGAGAAATATCCTGTAAATATTTAGCAGAAGAATATGATACACCATTATTTATTATAGATGAAGATGATTTTAGAAAAAAAGCAAATAAATACTTGAAAAATTTCTCTAGTAAAAATATTGAAACAAGAGTTATTTATGCATCAAAAGCAATGTTAAATATATATATGGCTAAGGTAATTAAGGAAGAAGAACTTTTTATTGATGTAGTAAGTGGTGGAGAACTTTACACTGTTTTAAAAGCCAATTTTCCTAAAGATAGAATATATTTTCATGGAAACAATAAATTAAAAAAAGAATTGGAATTGGCTATTGAAAATAACATAGGTACTATTGTAATAGATAATAAAGATGAGATTCGTAAACTAAAAGAATTACTAATAGGCACCAATAAGAAACAAAAGGTTTTATTAAGAGTTAATCCAGGAATTGATGCTCATACCCATGAATATATAAAAACTACAAAATTAGATTCAAAATTTGGAGAATCTATATTTGATGAAAATATATATAGTATTGTAAAAGAGATTTTAGATTGTGATAATTTAGTATTTGAAGGATTCCATTGTCATATAGGTTCTCAAATATTTGAAAAAGAATCATTTTTTAAAGAAGCTGAAACTATGATGGAGTTTACTAAAAAAATAAATGAAAAATTAAATACTAAGGTAAATGAATTAAACTTAGGTGGTGGATTTGGAGTATATTATACCGAAGAGGATAATCCATTTGAGTTAGAAGAGTTCTTAAAGGAATTTATTTGCAAAATAGAGGAGTTAGATAAGAAATTTGGGTTAAATTTAAAAAGAGTTGATATTGAACCTGGAAGATCTTTAATATCCAATAGTGGGTCAACGCTTTATAGAATTGGTGGTATAAAGGAAACCTATGGAGGAAAGGATTATATTTTTGTAGATGGTGGAATGACCGATAATCCTAGACCAGCTCTTTATCAGGCTAAATATGAAGCTATTATAACAAATAAGGCAGAGGATGATAGAACGAATTATTATACAATAGCAGGAAAATGTTGTGAATCAGGTGATATTTTAATTGAAAATTATTTACTACCAAAGGCTGAAGAAAATGATTTATTATTGATTTCTTCTACAGGAGCTTACACATATTCAATGAGTAGTAATTATAATAGAATTGAAAAACCAGCTATGGTATTTGTAAATAAGAATAAGGTTAAGTTAGCAGTAAGAAGGCAAACTTATGAAGATATAATTAGAGAGGATGTAGGTATTGAATAGTAATATAAGTGGAGTCGTGATGAAATACGGAGGTTCATCGGTAGCTAATCCTGAAAAAATTAATCAAGTTGCAGAAAGAATAATTGAAAGAAAAAAGAAATTTAAAAACATTGTTATAGTTGTTTCTGCAATGGGAAAAACTACAAATAATTTAATATCTATGTCTAAGGAAATAAATGAAAATCCCAGTAAAAGGGAAATGGATATGCTTTTATCTACAGGGGAGCAAATAACTATTTCATTACTGGCCATGGCCTTAGCTTCAAAAGGACAAAAGGCTATTTCTTTAACAGGTTGGCAAGCTGGAGTAAAGACCTTTGGTCATCATATGAAAAGTAAAATAGAAGATATAAATAAAGATAAAATTGAAAAATATTTAAAAGATGACCATATAGTAATAGTAGCAGGTTTTCAGGGAGTAAATGAAATTGGAGATATTACTACTTTAGGTAGAGGAGGTTCGGATACTTCTGCAGTTGCTATTGCGGCAAAATTAAATTTCTCTTGTGAAATTTATACAGATGTAAAGGGAATATATACTGTAGATCCAAGAATGTTTAAAAAAGCCAGAAAGTTAGATTACTTGTCCTATGAAGAAACTTTAGAAATGGCTAATTTAGGAGCAAAGGTTATAGAACCACGTAGTGTTGAACTTGCATGGAAATATAAGGTTCCTTTATATATTGCATTAAATACAAATGACGTAGTTGGAACTATAATTAGAGAAGAAGGAAATAATATGGAAAAAAATAGTATTACGAATATTTCAGTAATTGATAATATTCTTTTAGTGAATATAGAGTTAAAGACTAAAAATATAGAAAAAATAAATAATATTTTCGTAGAATTAGGTAATAAGAATGTAAATATAGATATAATAAGTCAAAATAAATTTTCCGAAAATAATTATTTAATTTCTTTTACAACAACAAATGATAATAAGATTATTGTGTCTGAAATATTAAAAGAAATGAATTTGAATTTTAACTTTATTGAAAATGTTAGTAAGGTTTCATTAATAGGAAATGCAATGAGAACTCAGGCCGGTGTAGCATCTAGAGTTTTCGAAATTTTATCTCAAAACAATATTGAATTTCATCAAGTATCAACTTCAGAAATTAGTATTTCATATGTAATTGATGATTTCAATGTTAATAATATAGTTGAAATATTGGCAAAAGAATATAATTTATAATGGAGGCAAAGATGGGAGAAAGAAAATTAGTTAATTTAGCAGTAGTTGGTGCAACAGGAATGGTTGGAAGAACAATATTGGAAGTATTAAAAGATAGGGATTTTCCAATTAACAATTTATATTTATTTTCCTCTAAGAAGTCTGCAGGACAAAAAGTGGAATTTATGGGAAAAGAATACACAGTTGAGGAATTAAATGAAGAGTCTTTTAATAGAGATATAGATATTGCCTTATTTTCAGCAGGTGGTACTATTTCAGAAAAATTTGCTCCAATAGCATCTAAAAAAGGAGTAACAGTAATAGATAATAGTTCTTTTTGGAGAATGAATGATGACATACCTTTAATTGTTCCTGAAGTAAATGGAGAAGATGCCTTTAAGAATGATGGTATTATTGCAAATCCAAATTGTTCTACTATTCAATCAGTAGTTCCATTAAGACCTTTACACGATAAATATAAAATAAAAAGAATAATCTATAATACTTATCAAGCAGTTTCTGGTTCAGGTGTAAAAGGAGTAGCTGATTTAGAAAATGGAACTTGTGAAAATTATCCATACTCTATAGCAAAAAACTGTTTACCACATATTGATTCTTTTTTAGATAACGGATATACAAAAGAAGAAATGAAAATGATAGAGGAAACTCAAAAAATATTAAACGATGATTCTATTAGGGTAACAGCAACAACAGTAAGGGTACCAATAAAAAATTCTCATGCTGTTAGTGTTAATCTAGAATTTGAAAAACCTTTTGAAATAGAAGATATATTTGAGTTATTAAAAAATGCAGATGGGGTAGTAGTACAGGATGATACTAAGAATTTAATTTATCCTCTTGAAGAAACAGCTAATGGAAAAGATGAAGTTTTTGTAGGTAGAATTAGAAGAGATTTTAGTTTGGAAAATGGAATTAATTTCTGGTGTGTAGCAGATAATATTAGAAAAGGTGCAGCAACAAATACTGTACAAATAGCTGAATTAATTGCAAGTAGACTATAAGGAGGATTATATGATTTTTAAAGGTTCAGGAGTTGCTATAGTAACTCCTTTTAAAGATAATGGAGAAATCGATTTTGAAAAACTGGAAGAATTGTTAGAGTTTCATGTAGAAAATGGAACAGATGCAATAATTATTACAGGTACTACAGGTGAAGCTTCTACTATGACAGATGAAGAACATTTGGAAACAATAAAATTTGCCGTAGATGTTATTAATAAAAGAATTCCAGTAATTGCAGGAACTGGTAGTAATGATACAAGACATGGAATAAATTTAAGCGTTGAAGCAGAAAAAAGAGGGGCAGATGCTTTATTACAAGTAACTCCATACTATAATAAAACATCCCAAAAAGGATTAGAGGAACATTTTTTAGCCATTGCTAATGCAGTAAATATTCCTATTATTTTATATGATGTTCCAGGAAGAACTGCTATGACAATTTCTCCAGAAACTATTGAAAGATTGTCAAAACATAAAAATATAGTTGGTCTAAAAGATGCAACTGGAAATCTGTCATATACAGTTGAAGTTATGCGTAGATGTGGTGAAAATTTTGCAGTTTATTCAGGTAATGATGATGTAGTTGTGCCTTTATTATCAGTAGGAGGAGTAGGGGTTATTTCGGTTTCAGCTAATATTATTCCAAAGGAAACTAGTCAAATGGTTCACTTGTATTTAGAAGGAAAGACTAAAGAAGCAGCAGATTTACAAATTAAGTATAAGAAATTTATAGATTCATTATTTGCAGAAGCAAATCCAATACCTGTTAAGGCTGCAATGAATATTTTAGGCTTTGATGTTGGAGGATTAAGATTACCTCTTTATGAGGCGTCCGATGCAACTAAAGAATTATTAGTAGAGTCAATGAGAGAAGTAGGAATTTTATAAGGTGTAATATGGATATATTATTAATTGGTGCAACAGGTAGTATGGGAAAAACTGTTGAAGAAATATGTAGTGAGTCTAAAGATTTTAAAATTGTTGCAGGAATAGGATTAGATGATGGAAAAGATCATAAATATCCAATTTATTCAGATTTTTCAAATATTAAAGAAAATTGTGATGTAATTTTGGATTTTTCCAGTCATGATTTAATAACAGATATATTGAATTATGCTGTTAGTAAGAAAAAACCTTTAGTAATATCTACAACAGGCTATACAGATAAACAAATAGAAGAAATTGAAAATGCTTCAAAACATATTCCGATTTTATTTTCCGGAAATATGAGTCTAGGGATAAATATATTATTAAAAGTAGTGGAAAATTTATCTAAATCCTTGTTGGATTTTGACATAGAAATTATAGAGAAACATCATAATCTAAAAAAAGATTCTCCTAGTGGAACTGCACGTATGCTTTTTGATTCGGCAAATAAGGGAAGAAATAATGAATTAATAGCTAAATATGGAAGAGAGGGTACTAGTCTGCAAAGAGAGATTGGTGAAGTTGGTATTCATTCTGTAAGAGGGGGAACTATCGTTGGTGAACATACAGTAATGTTTGCTGGAAAGGATGAAATATTAGAAATAACTCATAAAGCTCAATCTAAAAAAATATTTGCTTTAGGAGCTTTAAAAGCTTGTAAATTTATAATTGATAAAGAAAATAATCTATATAGTATGAAAGATATATTTGACTTTTAATGGAGATTTTATGGAAAAAATAAAAATAGGGATTATAGGATATGGTAACCTTGGTAAAGGTGCTGAAAAAGCAGTAAAACTATCTGAGGACATGGAATTAATAGGTATTTTCACTAGAAGGGAAAAGTCCAAAATAGACAGTAATACACAAATTTACAATATTAGTGAATTAGAGGAATTTAAGGGTCGTATTGACGTTTGTATACTATGTGGTGGCTCAGCTACTGATTTATGGATTCAAGGCCCAGAAATAGCTAAAAACTTCAATACAGTAGATAGTTTTGACACACATGCTAAAATTCCGGAATATTTCTCACAAATAGATGAATCAGCAAAATTAGGAGATAATTTATCATTGATTTCTACTGGATGGGATCCAGGATTATTTTCTATTCACAGATTATTTTCTCAATCTATTTTACCTGTAGGAGAAACTTATACTTTTTGGGGTAAGGGTGTTAGTCAAGGCCATGGAGATGCTATAAGACAAATTAAAGGTGTAAAGGATGCTGTTCAATATACAATCCCTGTAGAAAAAGTAGTTAATGAAATTCAAAAAGGAAATATATTAAGCCTAACTACAAGGGATAAGCACATAAGAGAATGTTTTGTTGTAGCTGAAGAAGATGCAGATAAAAATAGAATAGAGAATGAAATAAAATCTATGCCTAATTATTTTGCAGATTATGATACTAATGTAAATTTTATATCGGAAGAAGAATTAAAACAAAACCATAGTGGAATGCCTCATGGAGGAAGGGTTATAAGAATAGGGAAAACTTCTGATAATATAAAGCAGGTTTATGAATTTAAACTTGATTTAGGAAGTAATCCGGAGTTTACTTCAGCGATAAATGTTGCATATGCCAGGGCTGTGTATAAATTAAATAAAGAGGGGAAAAAAGGAGCTGTAACAGTATTCGATGTTCCATTATCATATTTATCCACTCTTAGTCCGGAAGAACAAAGAAAACAACTTTTATAGAAACAAGAAAGGTTCAGTGAATTCACTGAACCTTTTAATATTTTATTATTTATCAATATGACCAGTATCGATGTTTTGTTTCTTTACAGTAGCTTGGGCTAAAGTAAGTCTAGCTATTGGAACTCTGTAAGGTGAACATGATACATAATCTAATCCTAAATTATAGCAAAATTCTATTGAAGAAGGTTCTCCACCATGCTCTCCACAAATTCCCAAATGTAACTTGTCATTTGCTTTCGTACCATTTTCAACAGCTATTTCTAACAATTTACCTACACCTTTTTGATCTAAGCTTTCAAAAGGACTTGCTGGGTAAATATCTTTTT
Organism: Gallicola sp.; assembly: GCA_012841535.1. GTDB lineage: Bacteria > Bacillota > Clostridia > Tissierellales > Peptoniphilaceae > Miniphocaeibacter. The sequence goes on from DUUN01000232.1 coordinate 12,442, forward strand.
CTTCATATTCTCCCAAGAATTTACCAGCATCATCTCTTGAAAAACCAAAGGCCATTTGAGTCATATCATTAGTACCGAAACTGAAGAAATCAGCTTCTTTTGCAATTTCATCTGCTAGTAATGCTGCTCTAGGTACTTCTATCATAGTACCAATTAAATATTCTACACTATCGGAATATTCTTCGAATATTGTGTTTATTTCATCTATTATTTCATTTTTTACATAAACTAATTCTTTTACATCACCAACAAGTGGAATCATAATTTCAGGTTTAATAGTTCTACCTTCTTTTTTATGTCTTAAAGCAGCTGTAATTATAGCTCTAGCTTGCATTCTATATATTTCCGGATAGGTAACAGCTAGTCTACAACCTCTATGACCTAACATTGGGTTTACTTCATGTAAATCTTGAACTGTATCGTTTACTTCGTCATAGGATAATCCCATATCTTTAGCTAAATTTTCGATATCTTTTTTATTTGTAGGTAAAAACTCATGTAGTGGAGGATCTAATAATCTTATTGTAACAGGTAAATCTTCCATTACTTTATAAATTTCGTAAAAATCATTCTCTTGCATTGGTCTAATTTTATCTAAAGCGGTTTTTCTTTGCTCAATTGTCTTAGATAAAATCATTTCTCTTACAGCAGGAATTCTTTCATCACTGAAGAACATATGCTCAGTTCTAGTAAGTCCGATACCTTCTGCACCAAATTTTAAAGCTTGAATAGCGTCTTTAGGTGAATCTGCATTAGTTCTTACCTTCATATCCCTAATTTCATCAACCCAATTCATAAATATTTCAAAGTTACCTGATAATTCAGGTTCAACCTTATCTACATTTCCTAAATAAATAGAACCATCATTTCCGTTTAAAGAAATTATATCCCCTTCGGTTAATACAACATTGTTGGAGCGCATAATTTTTTGTGCTTCATCTACTACAACTTCACTTGCCCCAGCTACACAACATTTACCCATTCCTCTTGCTACAACAGCTGCGTGAGAAGTCATACCACCTCTAGCAGTTAAAATACCTTCAGCAGAAATCATACCCTCAATATCTTCAGGGGAGGTTTCTTGTCTAACTAAAATAACTTTTTCACCTTTTTTAGCTGCTTCAACTGCTTCATCAGCATGGAAATAGATTTTTCCTGAAGCTGCTCCAGGGGAGGCAGCCAATCCTTTAGATATTAATTGGGCATTCTTTAATTGTTCTGGATCGAAATTTGGGTGTAATAGTTGATTTAAACTATTAGGTTCTATACGCATAATAGCTTCTTCTTTTGTAATAAGACCTTCATTAACTAAATCGACTACAATATTTAAAGCTGCTTGAGTAGTTCTTTTTCCGCTTCTTGTTTGTAGAATAAATAATTTGCCGTTTTCTATAGTAAACTCTAAATCCTGCATATCTTTATAATGTTCTTCTAGCTTATTAGCTGTATTTAAAAATTCATCATAAACTTCAGGCATAACTTCATGTAAAGTAGAGATATGTTCAGGAGTTCTAATACCTGCTACAACATCTTCACCTTGAGCATTAATTAGGTATTCTCCGAATAATTTATTTTCTCCAGTAGCAGGGTTTCTAGAGAATGCTACTCCAGTACCAGAAGTATCACCCATATTACCAAATACCATAGATTGAACATTAACGGCAGTTCCAAGAGAGTTGTTAATATTATGTAGTCTTCTATATACATTTGCTCTTGGGTTATTCCATGATCTAAAAACAGCTTCAATGGAATATTTCAACTGTAGCATAGGATCTTGAGGAAATTCGTTGCCAGTTTCTTCTACATATATTTTTTTATAGATGTTAACTAAATCTTTTAAGTCTTCGGCTGTTAATTCGTTATCTAATTCTACTTTTTTATCTTCCTTCATTTGTTCTAAAGCTGTTTCAAAATGAACTTTTGGCACATCCATAGCAACATCTGCAAACATTTGTATAAATCTTCTATAAGAATCGTAAGCAAAGCGTTCATTGTTAGTAGAATTTGACAGACCTATTACAGATTTATCATTTAAACCAAGGTTCAATATTGTATCCATCATACCTGGCATTGAAAAAACCGCTCCACTACGAACAGAGAATAGTAAAGGATTGTTTTCATCTGAAAATTTCTTGCCTAATTTTTTTTCAATTTCTTTTATATGCATGTCAACTTCTTCTAGTAATTCTGGCCATAAAGACTCATTTTCATCATAATAACGATTACAAGCTTCAGTTGTTATAGTAAATCCAGGTGGAACAGTTAATCCTAAACAAGTCATTTCCGCTAAGTTAGCACCTTTACCACCTAACAGGTTTCTCATTTCTTTGTTACCTTCACTAAAATCATATACGTATTTTTTAGTCATATTCTCACTCCTATATTTCGTTATTTATTTTTTTAAGATGTCTTATAATAATATCAGCAGTTTCTTCTATAGCTCTTTCTGAAACATCTATTATAGGGCATCCAATTTTCCTTATTACTGAATGTGCATGATCTAATTCCAATAGTATTCTATCCATATTAGAATATGAAGAATTAGGTGGAAGACCTAATGCTTGTAGTCTGGATTTTCTAATAAGGTTTAGTTTTTCTGGAGAATTAGTAAGTCCAATAATTTTTTTTGCCGGTATTTGAAATATTTCTTTAGGAACAGGTGTTTCTGGAACCAAAGGAATATTAGCAACTTTATAATTTTTATTTGCTAAATACATTGATAGTGGAGTTTTTGAAGTTCTAGAAACTCCTAAAATTGTAATATCGGCAGAAAGAACTCCTCTAGGATCCTTACCATCATCATATCGAACGGCAAAATCGATTGCATCAACTCTTTTAAAATACTGGGCATCTAAACTTCTTAAAGCTCCAGGTCGAGTTTTTGGTTCTTGACCTAATAATCTTTCTATGGCAACAATTGAAGAGGTAAGTACATCTACACCTGTTACACCTATTAAATCACAATTTTTTTTCATAGCTTCTATTAAATTTTCATCTACTAAAGAATAAAATATCAAGGTGTTTTTTATATCTTTAATATTATCAAAAATCTTATTTAAAGAAACGATATCTCTAATATGGGAAAACCGTTCAAAAATTTTTTCTTCAACATCAAATTGAGCTATTGAAGCATTAATAATTTGTTCACAGGTTTCACCAGTTGAATCTGACACTACAATAAATCTAATCATAATATATACCTCTACTTATTTTAGCTTCTAATATCATTATACAACACTTTTCATATTATTCTATTAGTTATTAAAAAAATAAGCTCTATAAATAGAGCTTATAATAAATTAATATTATTTTCTTTACATTCATCTATCATTTCTTTAGGCCAAGCACTGGCTTGAACTTCTCCTATATGGGCTTTTTGTAAGAATAACATACAAAGTCTTGATTGACCAATACCTCCACCTATAGCTTGAGGATATTTGTTTGAAATCAAGTTTTTATGAAATTCTAAACTTAATCTATTAAGATTGTTGGAAATTTCCAGCTGTTTTTTCAAAACGTCGGAATTTACTCTTATTCCCATAGATGACAATTCTAAGGCATCATTTAAAATTGGGTTCCAAACTATAATATCTCCATTTAAATTCCAATCATCATAGTCGGGAGATCTAACATCATGAGGTTTTCCAGAATTTAGTTTATTTCCAATTTTCATTAAAAACATAGAGCCATATTTTTTGCAATATTGTTTTTCCCTTTCTTCTGGTGATAGGGATGGATACTTATCCTCTAAATCTTGGCTAGTAACAATACTAATAGTATCTCTTAGAACTGGGTTGTATTTAGGGTAATGATTCTTCAACATAGTTTGAGTATCTAATAATACCTGATAAATAGTTCTTACAGTTTGTATTAAAAAAATTTCTGTTCTATCTTTATCGTCTATGGCTTTTTCCCAATCCCATTGATCGACATAATAAGAGTGGGTATTATCACAGGTTTCAGAAGCCCTTATTGCATTCATATCTGCATATATTCCACTACCAGATGGAATATTATATTCTTTTAAAGCATTTCTTTTCCATTTAGCCAAAGATTGAACAATTTCTAACTGAGTTTTTTTGTTTCCTTGACAAACATTAAAGCTTACTGGTTTTTCAACTCCAGTTAAATTATCATTTATACCTAAATTAGATTCAACGAAGAGAGGAGCAGAAACTCTAGTTAAATTTAAAGTACTAGCAAGTCGAGATTCAAAAAAATCTTTAATTAATTTTATGGCTTTTTGTGTTTCCAATAAGTTTAAATCAGACTTATAGCCATTAGGAATTACAAGATTGTACATTAATTTCCTCCTGAAAAATAATACTATAATTATACTTTAAGTAAAATAATCGGTCAACAATTTACTAAATACCAATTAAATATAATATAATTCAAAGGTATCATATGATATACTGAAATTAATTGATATTTTTATATAGAGGTGATTTAATGGCTTTAAAGATAATTGTAGATTCAGGTAGTGACATACCAAAAGAACTAGTGGAAAAATATAATTTAATTGTGCTTCCTTTAACTGTTATTTCTGGAGATAAAGAATATAGTGATGGTGTTGATATTACATCAAAAGAACTAACTGATAGAATGAAGGAAGGGGAGGTTTTTACAACTTCTCAAGTAACCTATGAGCAGTTTTATAATAAATTTAAGGAAGAAATCATAAAGGGAAATGAAATTGTATACATTGCATTATCAGCAGGTATATCTGGTTGTTATAATTCAGGTGTTTTAGCAATGAATGATATTCTAAAAGAGTATCCTGAAGCTTCGGTAGATGTAATAAATAGTAACTGTGCTTCATTAGCTATAGGACTTATTGCAATAAGAGCGGCAATATTAGTAGAAAACGGATTTGAATCTAAGTATATTATAGAAAAAATTAAATTTTTAGCTGATAATATAGAACATTATTTTACCGTAGATGATATGAAATATCTACATCGAGGTGGTAGGGTTACAGCTACTCAAAAGATACTTGGTGGAATGTTAAATATTAAGCCTATGTTAACGGTAAATAAAGAAAATGGTAAATTAGTTCCTATTGATAAGGGTAGGGGATTAAAACAAGTTTATAGAAAAATAATCTCTAGAATAAAAGAGGATACTATAAATAATGAAATACTTAAGACTCAAACAATGGCTATAGTACATTCAGATTCTCTAGAAAATGCATTGGAATTAAAAAATATGATTGCAAATGAACTAGGAATTGAAAATATAATAGTTGGAAATATTGGTTCAACAATTTCGGCTCATACAGGACCAGGGTGTATAGCTGTATTTATTAACAAAAAAGAAATAGGGGATGAAATAGATATTTTTAAATATTAAAATAGAAAAAGGAGAAATTATTTCTCCTTTTTTGATATTAATTCTAATTTTTTATTTCTAGTTAATTTTTTTATTTTTATTTCTCTTTTTAAGGCATCGCCTTTGTTATTAAAGGATTCATAATAAACTAATTTCACAGGAATTCTACCTCTAGTG
>DUUN01000792.1 GCA_012841535.1 Gallicola sp.
TGCACACCATGTTTGTGGATAAGAAATTGGGAGGAACCAGTACGGTGCAAACATTGAGTAGATTGAATCGGAAAACTTATGGAAAAGATTCGACCATGGTGCTGGACTTTGTGAACGATCCTGAAATGGTGAGAGATGACTTTCAGCAATTTTACGGAAAAAACTACATGGATGAGGAACATCAAACAGATCCTAACTCACTCTACGATGTGCAAGCCAAAATAGATGCTTACAACTTGATATATCCGAATGAGGTTGAGAGTTTTGCTGATCTGTTTTTCCGAAAAGCAGAGAATTTAGAAAAGCTACAACCAATATTGAATGAGGTGTGCCGTAGATATGTTGAGGAGTTGGATGAAGAGCAGCAAACCGCTTTTAAGGGTGATGCAAAATCTTTTATTAAACTCTATCGTTTTCTAAGAGGCATTATCACTTTTGTTGATGTGGAACTTGAGAAGTATTATGTGTTCTTGTCTGCATTGGTAAATAAACTACCTTATGTGAAATCGACCTTGCCATTGGATGTAGTGTCTGAAATTGAACTGCACAGTTATAAGCTACAACGCCAATATACTGAGAAGCTTCAACTGGAATCTGGTGATGGAGAAATGGAAGGAATGACCCCAGGAGGTGCAGCTCACAAGCCTGAAGATGAATTTGATTTATTGACGAATATAATACAGCTATTGAATGACACTTTTGGATTGGATTTGACGGAAGAGGACCGTGTTGATTTTGAAACCATGAGAAAAAAAATATACTCTAACGAGGAGTTGATGAGCTTTTTCAATAAATATAATACCAAGGACAACATTCAAGAGCGATTTAATGAAGAAATAGATGGAGAGCTGCTCAACTTTATAAACACCAAATTGGAGTTTTACAACAAACTATCGGAAGACCGAGCCAACACTATGTTTAAACAGTTATGGTTTAATGATTTGTATGATAGGATGGTGAGAGGGGTGGAGAGATAGTTGTATATGAAAGCTGGTTTTTTTTATATTAATTTTCAAGCATAAGTAATTATATGAATATTGGTCTAATAAAATGGTTTAATGAAGATGAAGGATATGGTGTTTTAATGGCAACTAATCCTATAAGTGAGTTGATAAAAGAATATGATTATATTCCAAAAAACTCTGATAGGGAGGTTTTTCTTCATATTAGTAATTGGAGGGGTTCTAAGAAACCAAATATATCTAATGTTGCTCTTTTAGTATTTGAAACAGCTTTTGAAAGAAATAAGATTACAGCTAAAAAGTGCAGGGAGTTTACAAACACTAAAGAAAATTGGACATATCTTATATCACATCTTGGGAGTAATGAAATTATAAAAATTACAGAGAGATATTCAACCAAAGAATATAATGTTATAAGTCTTGCTTTAAAATCACTTCCGAACAATTTTGATGAAAGGTATCTTGAAGAGAGTTTAGAGGTTTTTTTTGAAAATACTTCAAATGAAGAGCTTTTGGAAAAATCGAAAACTCTTTTAGCTGTTCGTTCAGAAACACATAATCTAAAGTTGAAAAAGCTATTAGATGATTTTATTGTAAAGTCATTTAGTTGCATAGACAATGATTTAAAATTTGACTTGTGGAAAAAAAAATTAATTCCTATTTCAGCTATCGCAGTTAGTTATTTAAAAGAGATTTCTGAATTGCTTACTTTTGAGGATTTTAGAAGTATAAAGAAAGAGGTAAATGAAGAGGTAAATAATGAGAATGTTATAGCTTCTATAATATCAGAGATATTAGGTAAATTGAAAGATGAGTTTGTCTACAAAAAGTACAATTCATTTGATGATATTATTTCTATTATTGATGATGATATTTTTAAAAGTCAAGTTATCGATGATTTGAATATTATTGGTGAGTCAAATTTCACAAAATCTCTTTATGAAGAGTTGGAAACTATTGGAAAACTTGATAATGATTGGGATTTTAGAAAAATTGATGAAGTAAAAAGAAATATACCGGATTTCTTATCTGTCGAATTAAAAGAAAAATCAAATCAAGCAATTGAATATTATATTATTGACAACTCCACGGCTACAGGTCTTGTAAGAGCGTGTGTAAAGAAACATATTGCAGAACCAGAGAGAGTTATAAAGAATCATGTAAGTGAGTTAACAAATGAGTCTTTCAATCTACTCTTTAATTCTAAAGATTTATTCAAAGATGGTTTTATACAAGAATTGATTGATGAATTGATTGAAGATAAATCAAAACATGAATTGATTTTAAATGTAATTTCTAATCATTATAGCGAGGAGCTATTTGAACAATATGATAAAAAAATATTCGAGCAAAATTCTGAAGAGGTCTATTTTAATTATTGGTCTAAAGGTTTAGGTAAAATAATTCCCAGTAATTATTTAGAGCAATATATAGATGATGAAAAAAATAAGTTTAAAGAAATTGAAAAGTGGGTAAATTATGGATATATATTAAGTGAAGAGATAGATTGCATTTTAGACAAAAAACTTGAAGCACTTTTAACTATTGAAGATAGAAGAGAATTTTATACTGTGTTTAATATTGTAGAGTATTTCGTCACAAAGAATGCCAATTATATTGAAACCCTATCATATAAAAAAAATTCCTTTCAGCTCCTAATATTATGGTATCTAGGATATTTAGAAGAGTTCAACTATGATCTACTGAAAGGTAAATTTATTTACTTTAATCCACAACACCAAGTTCAAATAATAAAGAAACTATTTCAACTAAAAAAACTTGGTAAATTTGATTTAACTATAGAGAAGTTAGATGAGCTTGTACGAGCAGATATTGATCTGTTTCTGACTAATGAAAAGTTCAACCCTGAGATAATTTTAGATTTATCAACGAGTTTTATAATTGAAGCAATTAAAAAATATAAAGAAGAAGGGAAGTTTTTGGTTGAAACCGATTTGCTTACAATTGTTTTAAAAGAGATTGGATTGGACAAAACTAAAAAGTTTCAACTCTCTGATTTTTTTGATGAATGTAAGGGTAGAATGATTGGAGTGTATAACTGGAGTAGCAATGGTGAAATTAAAAAACTATCTAATCCTAATGATAAAAATCAATTTTTCTTCATTATTAAATTTAAATATAACTCAAGTTTAGTTGAAGCAGTAAAAAAAATACCAGGCAGAAAGTATAACACAGCAGTACAAAGTTGGGGAGTTCCATCTAGATCTGAAAATGAGGTTCGTAAATTCGCCGAAGAAAATCGTTTTTTCTTAGATTTTGAAGGGAGTAAATATGCAAATAATATTCATTTAATTGAATATTATAGAACAGCCAAACCAAATGGTATAAAGTTTTGTGAGGGCTTAAAAGCGCAAAAAGAACATTATACACACAAAAGGCAATTTTGGTGGTGTTCAAATCAAGAATGTTTTGAGAATGTTCAGAATTTACATAGTGTTGAAGAATGGGAGAAGTTCACGCTATTAGATTTCTTAAATATACTTGGGTTGAGTGTAATTGAAAAAGGAAATTACGGTACTTTTGAAATTGGAAAGTACAACCAATTTATATCTCACATCAACCGTTTTAATCAGTTATTGGAAAAAATATATTGCAAAGAGTGTAATCATATTTTATATCCTGTAGAATCTTCAAACTATGCTGCATATAGTGTAACGCGTTTTTGTTGTGAAAATGAAAAATGTAATGAACATAAAAAAACTGTTTACCTAAATCATTGCTTAAATGGTAAATGTAACTCAATAATTGACAGTAGAGATTCAAAAAAATGTCCAAACGGTCTTTATATATGTCAAGTTTGTGGAAGTTGTTGTTCGCATTCAATGTTTATAAGGCGTCTAAATAATCTTGAAAAAACTGGAGGATTAATACACAGTGACTTAAGGCTGAAGATTGAAAATAAAGCTGGACATCTTGAAAGAGCTGAATACTATTGTCATTCGTGTGGTAAAATGATGACTGAAACATCAATAGAAACTTTTGCATGTTATGTTTGCAATGTAGTATACAAAACCGACAAATATCGATTTAAAAGAGAGCATAAATCACTGAGAAGAGGAGATAATCCAAGAAGTGGTTGAAAAATAATCTTTTTAAAGATATGAAAAATAAAAATAATAAAATAGTCTTAGACTTGAGTTTTCAGGGCTACTTCGATTTCCTATATTTCAACAGATTCAATGATCGTTTATATTCGATATAATCAAGCCCCGAACAGTTATAAGAATTAATAAAACAACCCCCCTTAACCCCCCCCCTTCAATGAAAATCATAATTGCAATTATTTCCCTATCAGCATGTTACTTTCTTTACAGATGGGCAATATCAAAATATAGAAACACTGAGAGTATCAGTGATAGAAGAGATAGGGCCGAGTCTTATTTGGAGTCTTATCCACTGTCTGTGTTTCAAAGGTTGGATACTCGCTACATTAAATACATTACAGATGAGCAGGTAAATATTGTATTAAGGGAAAAGGGTGCTGACTATGCTGAAGAAGAATCAAAAAGAAGTTTTATTGGAGGCCTCACCTATTTAAACTGTTCAGCTATAAATGACTTGTTGGGTAAATCGAACTATGATTATTATACACTTACAAAAAAAGAGGTTAATACGATTTATGCCAATAGAGATAGTTTACGGTTGGAGCAAATAGCTGCAATTGAAAGAACCTTTGAAAAATATATTTTAGAAAACAAGAGGCGTAAAAAATACTATGAAAGCTTCAAAACACCACCTGGACTATCGGATATTGAGCGAAAAGAATTTTATCTAACCTTTATTGATCCGCTTGACAAACTTATTGATGAGGTAATACACGTCAAGTACACCTATTTTAAACATCTATATCCTAATGGTTTTATTGCCTATAGAGATAAATATGAGGTTGATGGTTATATTCTTTCGGAGGACGAGTACGTAGATAATGAGGATGAGCTAAATGAGCTTGAAGAGCTACACGAATTTAAACTGTGGCAAGATGAGCAGGTAGCGTTTACGCAGTTTAGTGAAAGTCAAGTGCCAGAAGGGATGGACTATGATTGCTTTGATATTGAATTCAGTATACCTGAATATAATGCAAAATGCTCGAATGGTAATTATCGGGTGTGCCAACATTTTGGGTACTCGTATTGTGGTGATGAACCGTTAGATGATACTAACTTTGCAGAAAAGATAAAAGATAGAGATGGATTGGAAAAATTTGGTGATAATGCAATAGCCTTAATAAACGCCGTAAAAAATAAATATAGGGGTGTGTATGTTCTTTTTGGAGACTGTGGTGCATCTGCTGATAAGAAAATAGAGTCTGAATACTCGAAACTACAACAACTATTGGATGATAAACAAATACCCTACCATGAGCTTAAAAATGGTCTCCCACGCACCCTTAAGGAGCATTATATTGTTATTGTAGAGCTGTGCACATCAAATGCCCATCTAATAGAAACATGCAAAAGCATAATAGATAGCTTCAGGCGAGTACCGTGCATCACTTATATTTCCTATTTAAAAGAGCATGTTGGTGATGTAATGATTAAATCAAGACACCAAGCCGTTCGCAACTATTTTAAAATCGGTCATGATAAAATAGGCAGTTAAAAATAATCAAGTCAATCAAGCGCATCGCGGATTCCAAATAAAATACGCAAAGCTTTTGAGAAAGCTTACGTCGATGTAATTACCGAGTGAGATAAAGAGAAATCATGGAAAAGTAATAGTTCCTTGATGGAATGGCTGAAAAATCTGTAATATGCATAATGATATGCATTGCATAAAAAGCGGTTTTAATCTAACGTAAGCATTCGGTCTACCCCGTCTTAATTTAACTATTTAACTCCTCTATATTTGTCCTCAAAAAGATATGTGGACAATACAGCAGTTTGAGTTAGTTTATGATCGCTTCCAATCCAGTGGTTTGAACTTGCCAACTTATTTGAGACAAAAAGTTAAGCGACATTTTTAATTGATTCTTTTTTAATATTATACTGTTCCCAGAA
>DUUN01000138.1 GCA_012841535.1 Gallicola sp.
ATAAAAAAAGATTATATAACATATACTTGACTTTATATTAAGTTTTGTATATACTATAAGTAAGGAAAGAGAGTGAAAGAAGAATTAATTAAATAAAGGAGTGATTAAAGTGATTATATTTATAAGTGGTTTTGTTTAACTACTTTGAAATTCTAGGAAAGGAGTAATTCTATGTATAAATTAAGAAGTAGGGAGAAAAATAGTGTTTTGATAGGTTTTAAAAAATTGAAAGGGGAAATTAAAAATGAATACAGAATTAAAAAATAAAGAAGTTAGTAAAGAAGTTAGTAAAAAAGTTGAGATTAAAAAAGTGAAAGGTTATAAAACACAATATGAATTAACTGATTTAGAGATTAGAAAGTTTGATAAACTAAAAGTAAATTTATTAAAGAATTATAACAAGAGATATAATCAAACACAATACAAGATAGAAATAGTTTATGGAACAAGTATATTAACTGATAAGAGATTCAACGATCAGCATTTCGCATTGGCTCTTTCACAAAATGGTTATAGTGAAGAACAAATTATGAAAGCTAGGAATGTATCGATAACTTGTCCTTATCGCCTAGTAAGTGGTTTAAGAAGAGATAACGGCGAAAGATTCTATGGTATGGATCTATTTATCAGTGATTCATATAGACCTAGAGTTTTCTTTAGTAATTTACAATTAGAAACTTTTAAGGCTTTAGGTAAGGTTTTAAATTATGAAGAAGTTGAAAGCGATGGAAGTGAAGTTTTAGAATCTTTCATTGAATAAAATAGGGAGTTAATACTCCCTTTATAGAAAGGAGTTTATTTATGAAGAAAAAAAGAAAGTATAAAAATTATAGTAGTTATAAAAAAATGAATAATAGTGGTTCTATTGGTTCTATTTTGTTAGTTTTATTTTTGTTATTTTTTACTATTGCTTTATTAGGTGTTTTATCCTTTAATGAGTTAATTGATCTAACTGGTAAAGGTGATCAAATTAGAGAAAGTATAGCAGATTCTGTAATAACAACTGATCCAGTAACTGGTAAATTAAAATGTGATAGTGTTTGTAATAGTATTTTAGATCGAATTGGTATGAAAGATTATATTTATAAAAAAGAAGTTAAAGAAAGGACTAAAATTAGTTATAAGTCAAAAGATGACGATGGTAATTTAATTGATACTTTTTTAAATACTGATTTCGATGAAGTCGAAGATAAGGTTTTTAAGACAGTTGTAAAATTGCCAGTATATAAAGGTGATTTGTATGATTTTCCACCTTTTCCACAGTCGGATTGGAGTTGTCCCGAAAATGAAGAAGATTATAGTAATTTCGTGGAAGAAATACTTTGTTCCGAATATAATTTTAAGTTTTTCTATACTTTTCCTTTTGATATTGATTTATGGATGGGGCCAATAAATATTAAGCTGTGGACTCCTGGGAATATTGATGAGTTTTATAGGTGTTTAGCGGAACAAATTACTGGTTATGGTTTAAACACTATTAATATGATTTTTCAATATACCTTGGATAATGGAATTCAGTTATTTATAGAAGTCGAACAAGATATTGAATTTTATGCTGAAGGTGATTTCGATTTAGCTAGAAATTATATAGAAATTGAAGATTATTTAAGCGATGAAGATAAAGTTTTAGCAATTGAAACTGAAATTGAAAATTTAGTGAATGATTCTAAATATATTAACGTTTTAGAAGAAGAAGTCGAGATCGATTCATATAGCTATTTATTAAATGAAGTAAGTGGTTTTAGTATTATGTCAAGTAATGAAAGTATTGAATTAACTTTAAGTGTTTATGATTCGTTGATCGAAGAAACAATAAGTAAGACTTATCAAATAGGAATTAATACTTATGTTGTCGATCCAGAGATTCAACCTAGTATCACTTTAAATGGTGATTCAGTTATTGATATAGAATTAGGTAATGACTACACTGAACTTGGAGCTGTTGCTTTTGATTACTATGATAGAGAATTAGAAGTTGTTATTAGTGGTTTAGTTGATATTAATAATCTAGGAGAATATGTTATTACTTATACTGCGACTGATGAATGGGGAAATACAAATTCGGTTGTAAGAACTATTAATGTTATTGATCCATTCTTAGCTGGTTTAAGTGATTATGAAAAGTATGCTTATAATTTATTCATAGAAGCTGGTTACACAAAAGAAGATTTCATTGTTGGTTTAGATAATCAACAGTATTTAATTATTGAAGATAATGAAATTAAAAGTGTTTCTAATGAAATAGAATTTTTAGTAATTCCCGAAGATGTAATAACTATTGGTAATTATACTTTAGCTCAAAATCAATTAAGAATTGTTGTAATTCCTGATAGCTTGACAAGTATTGGTTATGCTGTTTTTGAAGATAATCAATTAACAAGTATTGTAATTCCTGATAGTGTTATAACTATTGGTAATTGGGCTTTTGCTCAAAATCAATTAACAAGCGTTGTTATTTCAGATAGTGTCACAACTATTGGTGATTATGCTTTTTACTATAATCAATTAACAAGCGTTGTTATTCCAGATAGTGTCACAACTATTGGTGATTATGCTTTTTACTATAATCAATTAACTGAAATAATTTTCGAAAGCGATACACCACCAACTATTGAAGAAAGCACTTTTGGTGATAACTTTGATTTAAATGCGATATATGTTCCAGACAATTCAGTATACGCATACAGAGAATCGCCTTACTATAGTCGATTTGTTGATATAATAAAGCCTATTAGTGAATATGTGGGGGGGTAGTTGAAAATGAATAAACTTAATAAAAAAAGAATTACAAAAAGAAAGGCAGGAGAAGAAATGAATGACAAAAAAAACAAGAAATATAATTATATGATGTTAGACAGACTCAGAACAGACTGTGAATATTATTTAGGAAATGGCAATAGACAGAAAAAATACTTGTGGGCTGGAAATGAGGAAGAGCAAATTAAAGAAATGAAGAGGCTATATAATAGTTTTACAGATGATGAAAAACCCGAGTGGCTAAAATGGAATAAGATATTAGAGTATGAAAGACTGCTAAAGAAAGGGGAAAAGAAAACGAATAATAGATATAAAAAATTAAAGAAATTTAAAGCTGGTTCAAAAGCTGTAATAAAAGATTCTTTAATGTCTGTTTTGGGTTTTATTTTCGCTGTTGTTGTGGTTGTTGTTCTATATATTATTTTCCAAGATTCTATCAATACTTGGATCAGCGAGCAGTGGTCTAAAGTTAGGTTTTAAAAAGGATTAATTATAATGAATAAGAAATATAGAAATTTAATGAAGTTAAATAGATCATATAGAAAAGGTGGTTCTAGGGGTTTAATAAAAGATTTTTTAATGTCTGTTTTGGGCTTTATTCTCGCTGTTATTATAATTGTTGTGTTGTATTATGTTTTCAAGGATTCTATTAATAGTTGGGTTAGTGAATGGTGGTCTAAATTTAGGTTTTAAAAAAGGGAGTAATTGAAATGAATGATAAATATAAAAAATTAATGAAAGTGAGAGCTGGAGTATCACTATTGAAAATAG